>JANLZY010000009.1:0-6164 GCA_031359365.1 Methylotenera sp.
TGTAACAGCCCGTTTTAATAATATCGCCATTACCTGTAACAGCTTTTAATCCAAGCACATGGTCACGTGCAACGCCGTATTTCACAGCATGTGGACCTGCGGCGCAAGTCGCCAGATTACCGCCTATGCTGCAATAAGCAGCACTTGATGGATCTGGCGGCCAAAAGAAACCCACACCTTTAATCGCATCTTGTAACTCTTGGTTTAGCACGCCCGGCTCAATAATCGCCATACGATTATCTGGATCTACACTGATAATTTTGCTCATGCGTTCTAATGACAACGCCACACCGCCCGCCTCTGGCACACTACCACCAGCCGTACCAGTGCCACGTCCGCGCGGCACCACTGGCACTTTATGAGTGTTGCAAAGCTTAATCACCGCTTGCACTTCTTCGGTATTCAGCGGAAAAACCACCGCAATAGGTGCATGAAAGATACGAGAATTATCATAAGCATAGGCGTAGCAATCTACTGGATCGGTATAGACCTGTGCGGTAGGCAGAAGCTGCGCTAGCTTAGATAAAAAATCAGCAGATGACATGTAGGCGCTCTTTTATAAAACTCAATCGAAATTCAAATAAATCTAGCGTTTAAATCTAACGTTTTTTGATGTAGAGGTCAGTGATAGTGCCCTCTTTCATCTCTGCCGCGAAGCAAATAGTTTCAGATAGCGTTGGGTGTGCATGAATCGTTAAACCTAAATCATGGGCATCTGCGCCCATTTCAATAGCTAACACGGCTTCAGCCAATAACTCACCCGCATTTACACCCACAATACCAGCACCAATCACACGATGTGTATTTTTATCAAATATCAACTTAGTAGTACCTTCTGTACGCGCAATTGACAATGCGCGACCACTAGCAGCCCAAGGGAATGAGGCTTTTTCAATCTCAAGGCCTTTGGCTTTAGCTTCTATCTCTGTCACGCCAACCCAAGCCACTTCAGGGTCTGTGTATGCCACTGATGGAATCACTGATGCAACGAACTCTACCTTTTCACCTGCAATCACTTCTGCGGCTACTTTAGCTTCGTGCGTTGCTTTATGCGCTAACATCGGTTGACCGACGATGTCGCCGATTGCAAAAATATGCGGTACGTTGGTACGCATTTGCTTATCTACTGCAATGAAACCATAATCATCCACCGCCACGCCTGCGTTTTCAGCGCCAATATTTTTGCCATTTGGACGGCGACCAATAGACACCAATACGCGGTCATACACTTCAACGTCTTTAGGTGCATCAGCATTGCCATTCACACCTTCAAACGTCACATGAATGCCGTCTTTTTTAGGTTCCATGCTAGCCACTTTGGTATTAAGCATAATACTTTCAAAACGTTTTTCCATGCGTTTTTGTAGTGGTCGAACCAAGTCACGGTCGCAACCTTGAATTAAGCCGTCAGTAAATTCAACCACACTGACTTTAGAGCCTAGCGCGTCATACACGGTGCCCATTTCTAAGCCAATAATACCGCCGCCAATCACCAACATACGTTTAGGTACGTCTGCCAAAGCTAGAGCGCCCGTAGAATCCATGATACGTTCATCTGCTGCAACACCTGGAAATTTTGTCGCTTGTGAACCAGCTGCGATAATTGCGTTATCAAATGAAATGGTGGTCACTTTGCCATCTTCAGATGTAACGGACATTTGATTCGGGCTGGTAAATTTACCCACGCCCTGTACCGTGGTGACGTTGCGTTGCTTAGCCATCGCCGCTAAACCACCTGTCAGTTTAGCAACTACGTCATTCGCTTTCCAATTACGCAACTGCTCTAAATCAACTTGTGGTGCGCCAAAAGTCACGCCGTGATGCGCAGTTTCTTCAGCTTCTGTAATGACTTTAGCCGTATGCAATAAAGCTTTAGATGGAATACAGCCAACGTTAAGACATACACCACCAAGTGTTGAGTAACGCTCAACCAGTACCACTTTTTTGCCTAAATCTGCAGCGCGGAAAGCTGCGGTATAGCCGCCTGGACCAGAACCTAATACAACTACTTCCGCATGTAAGTCTGCAGTGCCTAAATTAACAGCTGGTACAACTGGCGTTGCGATAGGCTTAACTTCAGCGGCTGTAGCTTCCACTGCCACTTCTTTTTTTGCTGGCACTGCAGCGCTTGCGGCAGCCTCAACCAGCAAAATCAAGCTACCTTTAGCCACTTTATCGCCTACTTTTACTTTTAATTCTTTGACTGTACCCGCAACTGCAGACGGAATATCCATAGATGCTTTATCAGATTCAACTGTCATCAGCGAGTCTTCTTTAGCTATAACATCGCCTACTTTTACCAGTACTTCAATCACATCCACACTATCAAAGTTACCAATATCTGGAACAAAAACTTCTAATAAATTGCTCATGCCAACCCTTTGTTAAATCTTCAGTTATTTATCGTAATTTTATCATCAAAAAGACCTTAAAGACCTTCAAAATATATGAATCAGTAGTATGATTTACACACTAAAAATTTAAGCCTGCTTCTGTCAAGGTTTTACAAAAAAGGCTTTTCATAATAAAGGGTTTTTAATGTCATTCATTCGTGCTGGCTTGCAATTTATTCAAATGATTTTTGCTAAATTATGGTCGCTACTCGGTGCCTTACTCAACCATTTATTCGGCTCTGTCAATTATCAAGCGCCCGCATGGATAAAATGGTGTGGTGGCAAAATAAACCCACTACGCATAGCCTTTATTCAGAAACCTCTAAAAGGCTTAGGCATACTTGCTTTGATTGCTGCACTTGGGGCTGGCGGCTGGCAAGGCTGGACTTGGTATAAATCCAGACCACAACCAGTGACCGTAAAAGTAACTGTAACAGTACCAACCAGAACGCAAATCGAAGATAACTTACCGCCAAATCCGCTCAAAATAAGTTTTGATAGCTCAGTCGCCCCGATTGAACAAGTTGGAAAAATCATTTCTGCTGGCGTAAATATCATGCCAAAAATTGAGGGCGTATGGAAATGGGATGCCGAAAATGAGCTGTCATTTCAGCCGAAAGCGGACTGGCCAGTAGGCACAGAATACAAAGTCAGTTTGAATGCCAAAGCATTTACACCTAAGACCTTACTAGACAAATGGGACATAGAATTCACTTCGCCATTATTTATTGCAAACATTACCAATAGCGAGTTTTATCAAGATCCAATTAATGCTGCAATGAAAAAAGTGGTGGTGAATCTTAACTTTACACATCCAGTAGATGCAGCGAAATTAGAAAAAAGCATCACGCTAAAAATGCGCAGTAACAAAAATAGCTTATTAAGCTTTGGTTCTGACAAGATTCCATTCGTCGTCAGTTACGATAAATTAAAACTTAACGCTTATATACACTCTGCGCCACTAGCTATTCCTAAAGATGATAGTGTGCTAGAAGTCACGATAGATGAAGGCTTAAAAGCAGCAGCAGGCGGCAGCGCGTTTGAAACAGCTTTAGCACAAAGCGTGAATGTTCCAGGTTTATACAGCTTAATGATCAATGAAGTTAGCCCAATTGTAGTTTCAAATGACCAGAACGAGCCTGAGCAAATTTTATTACTCAATGCCTCAGCCGCTGTGAATGAAAAAGACATGGCTAGCCACATTAAAGCATGGGTGTTACCGCGCAACAAATTGGTCAGCACGCCAGAAGAGTTGAAATACCCTCATGCATGGTCTAACACCAAAGATATTACTGAAGCTGTACTTGCCGCAGGCAAACCTCTGCCACTAGAAGCAATTCCAGCTGAGCGAGAAAACATAGAGGCGCATTCGTTTAAGTATAAAGCAGATGTTGGCAGCTATATTTACGTGCAAATCGACAAAGGCTTAAAATCATTTGGCGGCTACCAATTAGGTACAACTCAGCAACGTATTTTGCAAGTACCGGTTTTCCCAGCAGAAGTTAAAATTTTAAGCCAAGGCTCCTTATTAGCCTTAAGCGGTGAGCGCAAAGTGGCGGTATTGGCACGCGATTTACCAGGCTTAAAAATGGAGATTGGTCGCATTCTGCCAGGTCAATTACAACATCTCATTACGCAAAGCAGTGGTAACTTTAGTAATCCATCGTTCAATTATTATATTGATGGCGATAACTTGAGTGAACGTTTTGAGAAAAGCATCCCACTCAACTTAGAAGCAGGCAAAGCGCATTACGAAGCGTTGGATTTGAGTGAATACTTAAGCAAAGGTGAAGAGAAGCGTGGTGTATTCTTGCTCACTGTTCGCGGTTACAAACCTAAAAAAGAGGCTAACGCTGACGGTAGCGAGCAAGCTGACAAAAGCGCTGATTACAATCCATCGGAAAACCAAAATCCAGAAGCCTTTGTTGATAAACGCCTGATTCTTGTCACTGATTTAGGCTTAATCGCCAAAAAAGAACTTGATGGTAGCCAAGTGGTTTACGTTCAGTCTATTCATAGTGGTTTGCCAGTAGCTGGTGCGACGGTTGAAGTGATCGCAAAAAATGGCCAAGCTATATTCAGCCAAACCACAGATGCGAATGGTCGCGTTAACTTTACTAAGTTGGATGGCTTACAACGTGAACGCTCACCTATTTTGTACATTGTGAAAAAAGCCGGTGATTTAAGCTTTTTACCGATTAACCACTACGATAGAAACCTAGATTATTCACGCTTTGATGTAGGTGGCATTGCGAATGCGGCCAGTTCAGATAGCTTAAATGCCTATTTGTTTTCAGATCGTGGCATTTACCGTCCTGGTGACACCATGCATATCGGCATGATAGTGAAAACTGCAACTTGGGCTAAAGCATTAGATGGATTACCGCTTCAAGCAGAAGTGCTGGATGCACGCGGTTTAGTAGTGAAAACCCAAATGGTTAAACTCGGTGCGGGCGGCTTTAACGAGCTGGAGTACAAAACTTTAGAAACCTCGCCCACAGGTACTTACAATATTAATCTTTACTCTGTGAAAGATGGCAATGCTTATCAGCAACTAGGCTCTGTCAGCGTAAAAGTGCAGGAGTTTCAGCCTGACCGTATGAAGGTAAAAGCCTTATTTGCGAAAGACGCCACGCTTTACCCTGAAAACACTGAGGGATGGCTGAATCCTAAAGATTTAAAAGCCAACATCAATGTGCAAAACTTGTTTGGCACGCCAGCTGAAAATAGACGCGTGACTGCGACAATGACGCTCAGCCCTGCTTACCCAGCATTTAGCCAATATGCAGACTTTGCCTTCTATGACCCACTGCGCGCTAAAGAAGGCTATAGCGAGAAGCTAAGCGACGCAACAAGTAATGCGCAAGGTGTGGCTGAATTTGCCTTAGGTTTAGAGAAATATACTAAAGCGACTTACAGACTTAACATCGTCGCACAAGCGTATGAAGCTGGTGGTGGACGCAGTGTTTCTGCAGAAGTTGCAACGCTGATTTCAGAACAACCTTATTTGATAGGCTTTAAAGCCGATGGTGATTTAAATTACGTCAGCAAAGCCAGTAAACGTAGCGTTAATCTGATTGCAGTCAATTCAACCCTGCAAAAAGTAACCGCCGAAGGTTTAAGCTTGAATCTCATTGAGCGTAAATATGTTTCAGTGCTAACAAAGCAAGGTAGCGGCACTTTCAAATATGAATCACGCAAAAAAGAAGTGCTCATCAAAGCGTCACCTTATAGCATCAAAGCTGCGGGTAACAGCCTAGCACTTGCCACCGAAACACCGGGTGACTTTGCTTACGTGCTTAGAAACAAAGACGGTTTAGAGCTTAACCGCGTGGAATATAGCGTGGCCGGCTTGGGTAACGTCAGCCGTTCGTTAGAGCGCAATGCTGAGTTGCAGCTGGTGTTAGACAAAAAAGACTATACGCCAGGTCAAGAGATTAGCATAAGCATTCGTGCGCCTTATGTAGGTGCTGGTTTAATTACCATTGAGCGCGATAAAGTGTATGCGCAGCAATGGTTTAAAGCCGATTCACAAGCCTCTGTGCAAAAAATCAAGCTGCCTGCAGATTTTGAAGGTAACGGCTACGTGAGCGTGCAATTTGTGCGCTATCCAAGTTCAGATGAAATCTTCACTAGCCCGCTTTCTTATGGTGTTGTACCGTTTGTGACGAGTTTAGCGCAGCGCACCAATACACTGAAGCTCAGCAGCCAACCACTTATCAAACCGGGTCAAGTACTAAAAATGAAACTGGACGCGGCTAAACCTGGTCG
>JANLZY010000044.1:0-1709 GCA_031359365.1 Methylotenera sp.
ATTTGTTTTAGCGTTTCTTGGTCTGGGTGCATGCGTATGGATTCAGCCAAGTATTGATAGCTCTCAGCATCTTTAGCGAGAATTTTTCCCATAAAAGGTAATAGTTTGAATGAATAGACATCATATATTTTAGAAAGCGGCTGCCATACTTTTGAAAATTCTAGCACTAACAATCTACCGCCCACTTTAAGCACGCGCTGCATTTCTGCTAAGGCTTTATCTTTGTGTGTCATGTTGCGCAAACCAAACGCAACTATTACGCAGTCAAAGTGCTTGTCGGGGAAGGGTAGTTTTTCGGCATCGCATTGTAGTGCTGGCACAGTTAAACCAGCATCTAACATGCGGTCACGTCCAACAGCCAACATAGAGGCATTAATGTCGGTCAGTATGACTTGACCGTCAGCACCTACTTTTTTTGCAAATAACTTGGATAAATCGCCGCTACCACCCGCAATATCTAACACTTTATCACCTGCTTTTACACCACTTATTTCTATGGCAAAGCGCTTCCAGCCTCTATGTAAGCCTGCTGACATGACATCGTTCATCAAGTCATATTTGCTTGCTACAGAATGAAAAACCTCACCTACTTTTTTTGCTTTTTCGTTTTCAGCAACGGTTTTAAAACCAAAGTGTGTATTTTGATTGTCGTCTTGGTTTGAGTTGTGTTCAGTCGTCATTTAACGTTATCCGTATTAATTTTCTTTGCGTTTAATGCCAGCAGCACTTAATCTGCCTAAATACTCTAGCCACAACGCTTCATAGTCTCGGCCCAAGTCATATAAGTAGTCCCATGAATATAAGCCTGTGTTATGCCCATCAGAGAATGTAAGCTTGACCGCATAATTCCCAACTGGTTCGATAGCTGTAATATTCACATCTTCTTTACCTACTTGTAATACTTCTTGTCCGGGACCATGCCCTTTTACCTCCGCCGAAGGTGAGTAAACACGTAGGAATTCGCAAGATAACTGGCATTCCATATTGTTATCAAACTTGATTTCTAATAGACGCGAAGTTTGGTGCAATCGAATGTCAATTGGACGAGGAGTGTTGTTGGTTAAGCCGCTCATGATGACTCTTTTAGGTAAAATAAGATGATACCAGAATGGCATGGCTTGATGATGATGCATCAGTGCGCCGTTCGTCATCAAATTTGGCCCGTCTATCTAAATTTTATTTTAAATGTAAATAATAGTTAATTGATTCGGTTGATTATTATAAAAATAATGATAAAGTTCTATTAAGTAAAAATAGGTAAGGATTGACATGGCTCAAGAAAAATCTAATGGCAAGCTGGCGAATCAATTTGCAGCATATACCGAGTGGCGCAAAGCCTTAGTTGATACTATCTCTGATTATAGGAGTTGGCTGAATGAGCAAGAACTCAATGACGGTCAAGTTGATCAACGTATACAGCATCTGTTAGATAGACTTCGTGAAGATAAATTAAACGTTGCATTTGTAGCAGAATTTTCTCGCGGTAAATCCGAGCTTATTAACGCAATCTTCTTTGCAGGTTACGGTACAAGGTTATTGCCTTCAAGCGCAGGCCGCACAACCATGTGCCCGACAGAGTTGCTCTACGATAAAACTAAGCCAAGTTCAATTATGTTGTTGCCAATTGAAACGCGCTTATCTGATGCCACCACCACAGAATATAAACGTTATCCAGAAGAGTGGAAAACAGTCACCTTTGACATTGAGTC
>JANLZY010000060.1:0-2093 GCA_031359365.1 Methylotenera sp.
GTTTGTTTGAAATCAAATCAGCAGGCAAAGCGATTCCGCTGGATTCAGTTGAATCAGCTAAAGAAATTGTAAAGCGTTTTTCTACAGGTGCAATGTCACTAGGTTCAATTTCAACCGAAGCGCACGCAACCTTAGCGATTGCCATGAACCGTATTGGTGGTAAATCAAACACGGGTGAAGGTGGTGAAGATGCTAAGCGCTTCATTGCGGTTGCACATGACACCAGCATGGCGAATGTGATTGGTGCAAAAAATATTGAACGCGATATTCCACTTAAAGCGGGCGATTCTATGCGCTCACGTATTAAACAGGTGGCGTCTGGCCGTTTTGGCGTAACAGCTGAGTACTTGGCATCTGCAGATCAGATTCAAATTAAAATGGCGCAAGGTGCAAAACCTGGTGAAGGCGGCCAATTACCTGGCCATAAGGTATCGGAATACATCGCGAAATTGCGTTTTTCAGTACCTGGTGTCGGCTTAATTTCACCACCACCACATCATGATATCTACTCAATTGAAGATTTAGCACAATTGATTCATGACCTTAAAAATGCTAATCCAAAAGCATCAATCTCAGTAAAACTAGTTTCTGAAACTGGTATTGGTACGGTTGCGGCAGGTGTAGCAAAAGCTAAGTCAGACCATATTGTAGTCGCGGGTCATGATGGTGGCACTGGCGCATCGCCAATTTCATCAGTAAAACATGCAGGTACACCGTGGGAGTTAGGTTTGGCTGAAACACAGCAGACTTTAGTGCTCAACCAATTACGTGGGCGCGTAGTCGTACAAGTTGATGGGCAAATGAAAACAGGCCGTGATGTGCTAATAGGCGCTTTGCTAGGCGCGGATGAGTTTGGCTTTGCAACGGCGCCGCTAGTAGTTGAAGGCTGTATTATGATGCGTAAATGTCATCTAAATACTTGCCCTGTCGGTGTCGCTACGCAAGATCCAGAATTACGTAAACGCTTTACTGGCCAACCTGAACATGTGGTGAATTACTTCTTCTTTGTAGCTGAAGAAGTACGTGAACTCATGGCTTCAATTGGTATTGCTAAGTTTGATGATTTGATTGGCCGTGCTGATTTATTAGATATGCAAGCGGGTATTGATCACTGGAAAATCAATGGTTTAGACTTTAGTAAAGTGTTCCATTTACCAGAAATGCCAGCAAGTGTTTCACGTAAAAATAATGATGTGCAAGACCATGGTTTAGTAAAAGCGCTTGATAATAAATTGGTGGCTTTAGCAACACCAGCTTTAGAAACAGGTACGCCTGTAGTGTTAGACATTGCAATTTCTAATACTAATCGCACGGTTGGTACCATGTTGTCGAATCAAGTAGCCACCCGCTACGGTAGCGCAGGTTTGCCAGATGATACGATTCACGTCAATTTTAAAGGTACATCGGGCCAAAGCTTCGCGGCATTTCTAGCCAAGGGCATTACGTTTGAATTGACTGGCGAAGGCAACGATTACGTCGGTAAAGGCTTGTGTGGCGGACGCATCGTCATCAAACCACCAGTCGCATTCCGCGGGATTGCACATGAAAATATTATCATCGGTAACACGGTTATGTACGGCGCAACCACTGGCGAAAGCTACTTTAGAGGCGTTGCAGGCGAGCGTTTCTGCGTACGTAACTCAGGCGCCTCTGCCGTGGTTGAAGGCGTAGGAAACCATGGCTGCGAATACATGACAGGCGGCACTGTTGTGGTGCTTGGCTTAACTGGGCAAAACTTCGCTGCTGGTATGAGTGGCGGGGTGGCTTATGTTTACGATGAAGATAGCTTGTTTGCCAGACGTTGTAATATGAGCATGGTCGCGCTTGAAAAAGTTGAAACTGCAGAAGCCAGTCTTGGTAAGGTGCATCATTTAGATCAACCTGACGAAATCACACTAAAAACGCTCATTGAAAACCACGCAAAATATACGGGCAGTGTGCGTGCGAGCGACATGTTGGCAGATTGGGCAAACTACAGAACTAAGTTTGTAAAAGTGATGCCGAACGAATATAAGCGTGCATTAATCGAACTCGCTGAAGACAAAGCACTTGTTGCAGCTTAACGCTGCTGCAATAAAGTTGGCTACATAATT
>JANLZY010000068.1:0-2743 GCA_031359365.1 Methylotenera sp.
GCTGTTTGAGCGTTAGCGAGTTTCCGATTGCCGCCCATGAAGCTGAGCAGAGCGGGAATCAAGCGGGAGGGGGTAGCCTTTTCTTTGGTTACTTTCTTTTGGCTAAGCAAAAGAAAGTAACTCGTATGTCGCGCGAAAGCGACCTATTACAACAAGATACAATATTCATTACCACCATCAAAAATGGATTCCCGCCTGCGCGGGAATGACGGCTGTTATAAATTCTTGGCGCGTATATTCAAGAACAGATGCTACTAATTACACTGGTAAGGCTCCGCATCTATCAATGGCTTTTCACCTAGCATTAAAGCTGTCACCAACTTAGCACTGGCTGGCGCCATCGTTAAACCATATCTAAAATGCCCTGTATTCAGGTAAAGGTTTTCTATGGTTGGATGTGCTGAAATCGTTGGTAGATTTTCGGGGGTACCAGGTCGCAAACCACTCCAGTGCTTGAGGATGGCTTGATTTTTTAGCGCTGGCATAATCGCCTCAGCTTTTGCGCTAATTTCATTGAGTACTTCCTCTGTCACTGTCGTGTCAAAACCGACATCTTCTAGTGTGCTACCGGCTAACAAATGCCCATCGCGACGTGGAATCATGTAGAAACCTTCTCTATAGACAATCTGCTCAAGGTTTTTTTCAGGCTTATAGAGCAGAATTTGTCCGCGCATGGGTTTGATATTGAGTTTGGCGCTAGTTTCTTTTAATAGCTCAAAACTCCATGCGCCTGATGTGACTAAAAATTGGTCTGCGCTGATAGTTTTGCCATCTATCGTTTGCCATTCGTTTAGTTTTTGCATTTCTTTTAGCGGCACAAGCTCTGTGTGCTCTAGCATAGTAACTTTGTTTTTCTCTAACCATTTACGCATGGCTTGCATGAAGTATGGTGGGCGTATTTGAGATACCGTAGGTAGCCATAGTGCCTCTTCGCCACTGGGCGATTGTACGCCAAATGCAGAGGCTTTGACGGCTTGAGCAGGTAGCTGGTTATTTGCACACCAAGCAGTAGCAGCTTGGGTGTCGAAATCTGGCAGCAATAAAAACCCTGACTGTTCAAAGTCGGTATCGATGCCAGTTTCGCGCAATAAACGTTGGCAAATTTCAGGGTAAAACTTCGCGCCATAGTTAGTAAGCGTATTCACGGCATCAGAATAAAGCCACGGCAATAGCGGAAAAATAATACCTCCACCTGCCCAAGAGGATTCGCCAGAAGTCTGGCTGGCGATTTGGTTGCGCTCTACGATAGTGACTCTGCAGCCGCGACCGACTAATTCCATCGCGGTCATACAGCCAACAATGCCGCCACCTACGATTACTACACTCTTATTCATTTAGACATCTTTTATTTAGTGGCTACGCGCCCGATTAACAAAGCATTCTGTGCATTAGTTAAACCTGTTGGCTGACCGAGTAGAACAATCACATCGCCTTCTGCCAATATGCTTTCTTCATTAGGCTGTGAACCATTAGAATTTGGGCGACGTATAGATTTCACTTCTACATCAAAGTTTTCTAGATGCATATCAGCTAAGTTTCTGCCAATGGCAAATGTACCCGGTGAAATAATCACAGAATGCAGCCGCACTTGTTGTTTTTCTAGATCTTCATTTTCAGCATCTGAAATACCATGGAAGTAACCTTTAAACAATTTGTAGCGTTCTTCACGGAATATACGAATACGCTTCACCACACGATTTAACGGCACGCCAAGCAACATCAGCGCATGCGAAGCTAACATCAAGCTGCCTTCTAAAATCTCTGGCACAACTTCAGCGGCGCCTGCCTCACGCAGCGCTTCCATATTGGTGTCGTCTACCGTGCGGACGATGACGGGCAGTTGCGGATAATTTTCTTGTACGATGTGCAAAATCTTCATGGCAGCACGATTATCGGCATAACTAATCACCAAGGCTTTAGCCCTTGCTCCACCTGCGGCTTCAAGCACTACGCGTCGTGCAGCGTCACCAAACATGACGTTCTCACCTGCGGTTGCCGCCTCTAGCACGCGCGACGGGTCAATATCCAAAGCAATATAAGGAATATTTTCTTCTCTTAAAAAGCGTGCGAGATACTGACCGCTACGCCCATAGCCGCAAATAATCACGTGGTTATGTAAGTGCTTACCAACATCATCAATGTCTTGTACAACCTGCCCACTGTTGCGGCTATAGCTCTGTACCAACTTCCGTGCAATACGTCCGTTGTACTGAATAAGAAACGGCGCAATCACCATAGAAAGTAACGAGGCGGCGAGTATGACTTGCAACGCTGGCCCACTGACGAGTTTTTGCTCAACGCCTAGCGCCAAAATCACAAAGCTAAATTCACCTGCCTGTGCCAGAATCAAGCCAGTGCGAATCGCTACGCCACTTTCATATTTCACCATCCTAACCACCAAAGTAACAATAGCGGCTTTAAACAACACAAGTGCAAACAACACTAACAAAATCGCACCTATATTATTGATAATTTGCTGCACATCTAACAGCATGCCAACACTGATAAAAAACAATCCTAGAAAAATATCACGGAACGCTGAAATGTCAGACTCCACCTGATATCTAAACTTAGTTTCTGAAATTAACATACCTGCGATAAACGCGCCGAGAGCATAAGACAACCCCGCTAGCTTAGTCGCGTAGGCCAACAGTAAAGTAACCATTAACACGTTCATTACAAATAGCTCGCGTGAACGCTGGCTGGCTACCAAATTAAACCACGGGTTGATTAACCATTTGCC
>JANLZY010000089.1:0-1723 GCA_031359365.1 Methylotenera sp.
TGCTGCCATGCCTTGCACAATCACCGTGGCAGATGCAGCATCAAAACCAATGTTCAAATCCTGCGCAGTTAAATTCATTTTTGCCACATAAGCTGCGATGGCATCTGCTGCTGCTTTATTTGCAGCACCAACATTGACTGGTGTAGGGTCTGCCTTTGCAACAACTTCTGCGGCTTTTGCATCACCAAGACCTAATAATTTTTCACCTGCATTTTTAATAAATGAAAACATGCCCATTTCGTTTCTCCTAAATTTAAGTGACACCTATTTTAAGTGGTATCTAGTAAAAATAAATCAACTTAACAATCTATAGTCTAGTATAGACATGGTCAACGTTAGCGCGGCAAATTCACACTTCTTTACAATCAGATCAAGCTCATTTAAAGAGATGCTTTAGCCAACATTATTTGCGCCCTTACCGCAGCGCCTTTTGCATAGGCCTCTACTTCATAAGGATTCTGTCGATAGCCCCTACGCGCTGCCCATAGATACTTAAATACAGTCATACCAGTCAAATACTGCTCAACATGGGTAAGCTCATGTGCCAGCAACTCAACGCCTTGCAGCGTATTGGATCGATAAGCGTGTTCACGCAAATAAATTCGGTGACCTAATACCACCGCACACATGTTTTTACTTAGCCAAAAAGGCGTATGACCTTCGATAAGACGCGCCTTTCGCAAGGTGCTGGACTGAAAATAAGGCTGATATAACTTAGATTCAGCTGCACTTAATGGTCGCCCTTGTTGCAACATCAACCTCACTCACCAATCAAATGTAAAATCACTCTACGCGTACTTGCAACATGTCTATGCTCATACAAAAAAATGCCTTGCCACCGACCTAAAGCGGCTTGACCATTGATAAGCGGTATCGACAAACTAGTTTGAGTCAGTGCCGTACGCACATGCGCAGGCATATCATCTGGCCCTTCAATAGTATGAATAAATAAGGGGTCGCCATCTGGTACCAAACGCTTAAAGAATGCTTCCATATCTACGAGTACATCGGAATCATAATTTTCATTAATCAAAAGACTCGCGGAAGTATGTTGAATATAAATGGTGATAAGGCCTGTAAGAAAGCCACTATGCTTAGCCCAAGAAGTGACTTCCGGCGTAATATCGTAAAGCTTTCTGCCTTGCGTACTTACGCTAATTTGATGTGTAGTTTGTTGCATAGCAGCTCAATTGGATTTTTGTTTTAATTGTAAATCATAGCTTAATTTCTTTACCAACAGCCTAGAGGAAAACCAAAGCTAGCGCCAAACCTAGAACGATACCCGAAACGTGATCCAAATCCCCCATAGCCATAAGGACGCCCATAGTAGCCGTAGCCACAGAATGGGTCATACATGCGTTGTTGTCTTTCTAGCCATTGCTGCTGTTTGAGTTTATCCAATTCCGCACGTTTAGCTTTTTCACGCTGATTGATTTCTTCAGCGACGTTATTCCTAAGCGCAAGCTCTCTACTGGTGTGAATGTAGTCTAAGGCTTTCTTATCTACACCCTGTTTATTCAAGTCAACAATCTGGCTTGGCGTTAAATCATATGTTGAGTTGCTGATGCGGATTTTTTCGATAAGCGCATCAGCCGTCATGCCACTTTTTGTCAAACTCACCAGATCATCTAAGCTCAAACTTGCGACTGGCTTGGGCATAATTCTAGCGAGTTCTTCTTCTGAGATTCTGTCGATTTTCTGCGATCCAGCACCTGAGTATGGG
>JANLZY010000138.1:0-2397 GCA_031359365.1 Methylotenera sp.
AACTCTCGATTTCTGTTATTGATTTGAGAGTTTAACAAAAAGGAATCTAAAGAAGGTTAAGCGGTGTTATGTTTAACCATAGCCCACTGGCAAAGGTGGGTTAGACAATCACACTAAAGTATGGCTCACGCACTCACGGCACGCATCCTGTCAATTTTCTCGATAACCGCCTGATAGAGGTCATGGTCAGAATCCGGGTTATTGCGGTCTGGGTGGTGAGCACTGCGGATTTTTTTCAATTGATTCACATCGTCTGGCAGGTCATGTACCTTGGTCACTCGGTCACCGTTTTTGAGCATCAAGCGCTGAAGTTCAGCCTCGGCCTCTTCACGTGTGTCATATAGCTTCTTACTACCAAGACGCCAACTATCCTGATTTTTGCGTGGGGATAGCTTTTCCTTACCATCAAACCAGATCCATTTACCAGTATCGGGATCCTGTTCAAACTGAATAGTGGTGATGGCGTAAGTGCGAACAGGTGGCTCGATTTCCATGGCTAGCAAATTGATGACCTTACCAACAGTCTCCACCATTACAACATAATACGCGCCTGCCTCATGCGGGCAGAACGCACTGCTATGTGCTGGCTCAGGCTTACTCTCGTTATTTGATGAATTCATTTCAGCCATGCGGCTAAGTGCTCTGCGTTGTGCGTTGGTCACGGGTATTGCTCCTTAAAGTAGTTGAAGCCCACAGGAGTTGGCACTCGCTGAAGGCATCATGCATTCTGTCTGGCTTGCTCTTGAACTCATCATCACTGCCGATCAAGAGGCTTATCCACCAAAAAAAAGCCACCTCAAAGGATGGCCTGATTGCTTGCTATGTTTGGCTCACTGAGTAGGCTTAGAATCTACGACCTGCCGATTAACGGTCGCACTATAAATTTGCTACTGGGGTGGCGCTCAATTAAATAGAGTGCGGATTATACTGCACCAGATGTAAATAAAATGTGTATTGCCGAGTCTAGTGTAGAAAATACCAAAATTAAATGTACATTAATCAATTCATATGCGCTTTGTAGATTAGCCCCTAATATCTTTATTTGGATATGTCTCTTAATAGCCACTTTTCGGCTTCATAGCATATCAACTTGGTTGCCACAGAGCAGGCTGTTTAAATTGAAATCAACATTAACTGAAGAAGTGTTGGTCACACAAATTACAAACCCAATAAAATCAAACCGTCTTTATCAGTATTCCAAGTTAAGTAAGCTCGATTATCTTTCGTTAGTAAAATCGGATAATCCGTTTTACCTGCGCTTGTTGCAAGCTCTTTGGGCGCGCCCCAGCTTCTGCCGCCATCGTCAGAAAACATGCCAAGTATTTTGTTATTTTTATTTTCAATCTCACGCCAAACCAGCCACACACTTTCGCCGATACTCAGTAAAGCTGGATGACCTGCTTGATTACTATGTTTACCAAATTTTTTCGGTGGCGAAGAAACCCAAGCTTCACCATCCATACGTGCATAAAACAAACTGGCATCTTTACCAGAATCATCATTGCCGCCGTCAAACCATGCCATATGGTAGCCCCACCAATCTTTACCTTCGCCGCCAGTAGCAAGCGCCGCACCGTGATGCGGGCAGCCATCAATTTTCCAACGGCCAAAAGTCGCGCGCTTGGTGATGGGGGTTTGATTGGGCTGTGTAGGAATTTCAGCCATCATATGGTCACGCTCACTGCCTTCAAACACATGGCGCCACATCGCCACCACCGTACCGTCTGGCTTATTGGTTAAAGCAATACGGCAGCACTCACAACTACTATCGGCCAGCTTTTTTTCTGTCGCAAAACTTGCGCCTTGATTACTTGAAACTGCGTAATAAATCGCCGCACCTTCATAAGCTTTACCTGCAGATTTAGCGGCAATTAAATCTCGTTTATCAATCCAAGTGACGGTGACTTTTCCTTTAGTATCGCCAGCTTTCGCAACATTTAGCTCATCAAATCGATGTGTAATCTCTGCGCGGTCTGTATGTACAATGATCGGTTTTTCAAAACTCTTACCGCCATTGATTGAACGTGAAAACCAAATATACCCTGTAAACGGCTTCTTTAAAGCCTCTGTCCAAGTGAGGTAAATATTACCTTCTGGGCCAATCGCGATTTTAGGTCGCGCTTCACCCTCTGCACCTATTTTTTGTACATTGGGTGTGACTTGTACTGGGCTAGAGAAAGTTTTGCCTAAGTCATGACTTGAGCTTACAAGTATTAATCCGTTTTTTTCAAGCACTCGCCACAAATTATCCTGCGCATCAAACGCCACGCTAATCGCCAGAGAGCTGTCTTGAGATTTAGTGTGATCATCGTGCGCATTTGCGACGAATGACGAGAAAAACAAACAAAGTGCTAATAATATTTTCATGCTGAAAGTTTACTCCATTGAGTATTTAAA
>JANLZY010000166.1:0-2076 GCA_031359365.1 Methylotenera sp.
ATGCTCATATCCAATTTTTTGGCAGTAGCTTGCAGAATGCGAATGTTCGCTTGATGCGGCACTAACCAATCAATATCTGATTTTTGCATGCCATTGGCTTCTAGCGTTTCATCCACAATCGCATCTAAAGTATTCACAGCCACTTTAAATACGCCATTGCCTTCCATCACAACGGTATCGCGACCATTTGGATCTTCGTTACGAGGTACATGCAACATTTTTTCATAATTTCCATCAGCGTGCAAATGCGTAGAGATGATTCCCTGCTCCTCGCTTGCTTGCAGAATGACCGCACCTGCACCATCGCCCCACAAGATGCAATTACCGCGATTGGTCCAGTCAACAATTCGTGAGAATGATTCAGCGCCAATCACTAAAGCACATTTAGCAGCGCCAGCTTTTATAAAATTATCGGCTGTAGCGATTGCGTAAACAAAACCACTGCATACAGCTTGAATATCAAATGCAGGACAACCAGCAATACCAAGTTTATTTTGCAATATCACAGCAGTACTCGGGAAAATCTTATCGGGCGTTGTGGTGGCAACAATAATTAAATCAATTTCGCCAGCTTGAATACCGGCAGCCTCAATGGCATTACGTGAAGCATGTAATGCTAAATCGCTTGTAAACTCATCATCTGCAACAATATGGCGCTCGCGAATACCTGTACGTGAAAAAATCCACTCATCCGTGGTATCGACCATGCTTTCTAAATCGGCATTGGTGAGTATTTTTTTGGGGAGATAGCTCCCTGTTCCTGCAATTCTGGAATTCATCATTCGTTGTCCGAGCTATTTGTATTAGCAAAAGTAATCTGTTGAGATTGTATATGCTCAATTTCTAATTGTTCAGTAATGCGCTTGAGAACGCCACTGCGAGATTCTTCAACGGCAGTATGAATGGCATTTAAAAACGCGATGCTATCTGCTCCACCATGACTTTTCACCACAATACCACGTAAACCTAGAAAACTCGCGCCATTATAATTGCGTGGATCCATACGGCTTTTAAAAGCTTTCAATACGGGTATTGCAACCAAGCCCATTAACTTAGTTATCCAGTTACGTTTAAACTCCTGTGCAAGAAAACGCCCCATCATTTGAGCTAAGCCTTCAGATGCTTTTAACGTAATATTGCCAACAAAGCCGTCACAAACAACTACATCGGTTGTACCTTTGAAAATATCATTGCCTTCAACGTTGCCATAAAAATTAAGGTGGCTTTTGCGTAATAACTCGCCCGTTTGCTTAACAACCTCATTGCCTTTAATATCCTCAGAGCCAATGTTCAGCAAACCCACTGTTGGCTTTTCTTTATGCTCTACGCAAGAAACCAACATACTTCCCATGACTGCAAATTGCAGTAATTGTTCAGGTGTGCAGTCGGCGTTTGCGCCTAAGTCCAGTATATAAGTTTTGCCTTTTTGGCTAGGAAATATGCCTGCAATAGCTGGCCTATCAATCCCTGGCAAAGTTTTTAACACAAATCGTGCTGTTGCCATCAACGCACCTGTATTGCCAGCGCTGACACAAGCTGATGCTTCACCGCTTTTAACCAAGTTAATGGCAACGCGCATGGAAGAGTCTTTTTTATTTTTTAACGCGCTTTGAGGCTGCTCATCCATGGTAACGACTTCGCTAGCATGATGAATACGTAAACGTGGGCTTGTTGTTGCTTTTCGCGCTTTCAACTCAGCTTCAATAGCATCGCTTAAGCCAACCAATACGATATTAAGCTGATCATCATCTTTAAGCGCTTTAAGCGCAGCAGGAATTGTTACATGCGGGCCGTGATCACCACCCATTGCGTCAATTGCGACAGTTATGTCCATAGCTCTACTCGGTTTTTAAGGGGCTAATGCGTATGCATTGAACTCAAAATTCATTTGCGCCACGCATACACCAACGCCGCACCAGTTCTGGAGCGGCGTCAATGATATCAATGCACTATTTAACAAATTTATCTTTATATTTAATCTAGTAAACTTAATCGAACTGATTGAATTTAATTAGACTTAAAAGAAATTAAATAGGGTAATTATTCGCCTTTTGATGGCATAACTTTACGACCACG
>JANLZY010000189.1:0-3103 GCA_031359365.1 Methylotenera sp.
CAGGAGAATGGGAGTGATCACCGTGGAACTATTAAGTGTAATCAGACGCTGGCATTTGCGTGATCAAATGTCGATTCGTGAGATTGCTAAAAGGACTGGCTTATCTCGCAACACCATCAAGAAATACCTGCGCAATGACATTGTTACCCCTCAATATATGGGACAAGGACGTGTCAGCAAATTAAGTCCCTATCTAGACAAGCTGCAGCAATGGCTTAAAACTGAATCTAATCGTGGACGCAAAGCACGACGTAGCGTTAAGCAGCTCTATCATGACTTAGTTAAGCTAGGTTATCTTGGCTCCTATGACCGCGTAGTCGCCTATGCCAAACAATGGCGACTGCAGCAACAGCAACTGGCCGGTACCATCGGTCGAGGTGCTTTCATTCCCCTCTCGTTCGCGCCAGGTGAAGCCTTCCAGTTCGACTGGAGTGAAGACTGGGCAGTCATTGGCAATGAGCGCACTAAACTACAAGTTGCTCATTTCAAACTCGCTCACAGTCGCGCCTTTTACTTGCGGGCTTATCCACTACAAACCCATGAGATGTTGTTCGATGCACATCATCACGCTTTCCTATGTTTAGGCGGCGTTCCTAAGCGCGGCATCTACGACAACATGCGCACTGCAATTGATAAGGTTGGCCGTGGTAAACAACGCACCGTGAATGCAAGGTTTAAAGCCATGGCCAGTCATTATCTATTTGAAGCTGAGTTCTGCAACCCAGCCTCTGGTTGGGAGAAAGGCCAAGTTGAGAAGAATGTTCAGGATGCACGACATCGACTGTGGCACCAAGCGCCACCATTTGCCAGTTTGGAAGCATTGAACGATTGGTTAACTGAGCGCTGTATGGCCTTATGGCAGCAAATCATCCATCCGGAAGATAGACAACAAACCATTGCAGATGTTTGGGAATCGGAGCGCCAGATGCTAATGCCAGTGCCTCAATCCTTTGATGGCTTTGTGGAGTACACCAAGCGTGTCACACCAACTTGCTTAGTCAACTTTGAACGTAACCGCTACAGTGTGCCAGCCTCTTTTGCTAATCGACATGTGAGTTTACGTGTCTATGCAGATCACTTAACCATGGTCGCAGAAATGGCAGTCATTGCAGAACACAAACGCATCATCAATCGTCATCATCGCAGTAGCGTGACGTGTTATGAATGGCAACACTACTTGAGTGTATTGCAGCGTAAACCTGGTGCCTTACGTAATGGCGCACCATTTATGGCATTGCCGGAAGCATTCAAACAACTGCAATCCAAGTTGTTAACAAGGTCTGGTGGTGACAGGGAAATGGTCGAAGTGCTATCACTAGTGTTGCATTATGATCAGGCACTAGTACTCGCTGCGATTGAGGAGTCATTGGTATTAGGCGTAGCGTCTAAACCGAACATCCTTAATATATTAAGGCGAATGATCAGTCCTGCGCCGCCGCCATTAGCAGATACGCCGCAACGTTTGTCATTGAATGAAGAGCCTATCGCGAATGTTGAACGCTACGATGGCTTAAGGGAGGTGCGTCATGCAGCATGAGGTGATGATGACCACTTTGAAAGGATTAAAGCTATATGGCATGGCACAAGCGGCAGATGAGCTTCATCAACAAGGCGTACCTAGCTACGAATCAGCCCAACTCATATTAGGCAGCCTGTTAAAAGCTGAAATAGCAGAACGAGAGATACGTTCAATTAACTACCAAGTCAAGATTGCGAAGTTTCCAGTCTATCGGGATCTCACAGGCTTTGACTTTAGCCAGAGTTCAGCCAACGAGCCTTTAGTTAAGCAATTGCACCGATGCGTATTTATTGAAGATGCGCAGAATGTGGTATTGATTGGCGGACCTGGTACAGGTAAAACCCACTTAGCTACAGCCATTGGTGTACAGGCCATTGAGCATCATATAAAACGTGTACGTTTCTTCTCTACGATTGAATTGGTCAACACTTTAGAGTTAGAGAAAGCTGCTGGCAAACAAGGACAATTGGCGTTTAGGTTGATGTATGTAGATCTAGTCATTTTAGATGAGCTAGGATATTTGCCTTTTAGCCAAGCTGGAGGTGCTTTGTTGTTTCATCTACTGAGTAAGTTGTATGAACATACCAGCGTCATCATCACGACGAACTTAGGCTTTGCTGAATGGGGTAATGTCTTTGGTGATCAAAAGATGACGACTGCTTTATTGGATCGCTTAACGCATCGATGCCATATTGTTGAAACAGGCAATGATAGTTTCCGCTATAAACACAGTACTGCTCACAGTCAAAAGGAGAGAGACAACAAGATACCAACCCAATAAATTTATGCTAAATTAACAGCTAAGGGTGGGTCAATTTTAAATGCAATTGGTGGGTCAATTATTAATGCAATTCAACAGGGTTGGTGTAAAATTTACTTCGTTACTTTGGATAGGCTGTTGGATAAAGTTGTTTTTTATACATAATACAGCCCCTGATATGAAGAAGAACAAGGGCATGTGAAATGAATATATTATCCTAAATGCTAAATTTTGATCAAAGTCAGTGTAAAGTCCTTGTAGTGTATGGCCCAATACAACGAGCATTATGCCAAGACCTCGGCCTATATCAAGTAGATTATCTCTTTGGATTATTCTGGATGCTGTCATTTAATTATATGTGTGAAATTCTAACGTCCAAGTTTATCGATGACTAGGTCTTATTTCAATTATTATTATGCTTTGAGATATAAATATGGTGAAAGTGAAATATGGTTGTTAGTCGGTTAATAGGTGGTTTAGGTAATCAAATGTTTCAATATGCGACAGGTCGATCTTTAACTGTTGCTATTGGTTGTGAGTTGAAGTTGGATGTGTCCGGCTATAAAAACTACACATTACATAATGGATTTGAGCTAGATTTATTTAATATCCATGCAGGGGTTGCTACTGATGATGAAGTGTCAAGTCTTGTGAATGTGCGCTCAATATTGTTCAGATTTTTTAGCAGAAAATTGGGATTAAAAAATAAATCTCATTTTTTACTGATCTTTTTATTGCTTGCTGCATGCAGGTCAGCACAAAAAACAATTGCTGTGAATAATACTAAAGAAACAAAGGAAGCTCCGGTTGAAAAAAAATATGAA
>JANLZY010000245.1:0-2833 GCA_031359365.1 Methylotenera sp.
TTAGTGAACGTTGACTTTGCCGATGTACGCACAGTGATGTCTGAAATGGGTATGGCAATGATGGGTTCAGCCATTGCGTCTGGTCCAGACCGTGCACGTATTGCGGCTGAACAAGCTGTTGCTAGTCCATTGCTTGAAGATGTCAACCTTGCGAATGCGCGTGGCGTTTTAGTCAACATTACAACATCAGCTTCTTTCAAAATGAAAGAGTACTATGATGTGATGAATACCATCAAAGCGTTCACAGCAGATGATGCAACGGTGATTGTAGGTAACGTGTTTGACGAAGCAATGGGCGATGGCTTGCGTGTAACGATGGTAGCGACTGGTTTAACTGGTGCACAACGTCGTCAGCAAAAACCAGAACTTCGCGTGATGACACAAGAAGTGGTGCGTAACGGTACAACTAACCAACCAATGTTTGTGGGTGGTAGTGTGGATGAAGATGATACACCACAAGTGTTCAGCTCAAACAACCGCCGTGCGCAAGTAGAGGCGATGAAAATGTCAGGTGTTGAAGAATACGACATCCCTGCATTTTTACGCAAACAAGCGGACTAATAGTTAATTAGTACTATTTAATAAAACAATAAGTTTGCGTCTCAAGTAAGCCATTGCTTTGTGTAGTGGTAGCTAGTGCACCTTAGAAAAACTGCATAAAATATGCTACTATTTGCTTGATTACTAAGGTAAATGTTACTTTTTGTAAGTGACACAACCTGAGAGCTTGGAACTTAGAGTTTTAGAAATTAGGAATATTGATGTTAAAGCAACGTACATTAAAAAAAGCGATTAGCGCCACTGGCGTTGGTTTGCACAACGGCGAGAAGGTTACTCTTACCCTGCGCCCGGCTGCAGCCGATACTGGTATTGTTTTCAAACGGGTTGATCTGCCTCAACCTAATGAAATCTTAGCGACTCCTAATGCAGTGCATGACACACGTTTGTGTTCTGCGTTAGAGGCCAATGGCGCGCGTGTTGCAACTGTTGAACATATCATGTCCGCACTTGCCGGTTTAGGTGTGGACAATGTTTATATTGAAGTAGATGCATCCGAAATACCGATTATGGATGGTAGCTCAGGCCCTTTTATCTTTTTGCTGCAACAAGCGGGCATTACGGAACAAGATGCAGCTAAAAAATTTATACGCGTTAAAAAAACAGTTGAAGTGATTGATGGCGATAAATGGGTACGTTTTGAGCCTTATCATGGTTTTAAAGTCGATTTCACTATCAACTTTAACCACCCAGTATTTGAAAATTCAGGAAGTCAGGTAAAAATCGACTTTGCTGAAGACTCTTACATTAAAGAAATTAGCCGTGCGCGTACATTTGGTTTTATGCACGAAGTTGAATATTTACGTTCCAATGGTTTGGCGCGTGGTGGTAGTCTAGATAACGCCATTGTTTTAGATGAATATCGTGTGATTAATGACGATGGTTTGCGTTATGACGACGAATTTGCAAAACATAAAGTGTTAGATGCGATTGGTGATTTGTACATGTTAGGACACCCAATTTTGGGCGCTTTCTACGCTTATAAATCAGGCCATGCACTGAATAACCAATTGTTACGTGCACTTATGCAAGATGAAACCGCATGGGAATATGCAACATTTGAAAAACAAGAAGATGCGCCAGAAACTTTTTCGACGCAAGAAACGCAGCTGTTTGCTGCGCCAGTTTATTAATACACCTAATTTTACGAATAAATTTATTTTACAAATAAAATTAATATCGAACTGGCATCGCAACCAGTATCATCATCAAACAAGGGGCGTATCATGATATTTACTCGCCTTTTACTAGCGTTAGTAACCATAACACTTTCAAGCCAGGCCTTTGCCTTATCAGATGAAGCCTTGTTTCAACATGCGCGAGATTCTTACGCTGCAAAAAATACAATCGCGCTGACCGAAGATGTCGCACAACTGAATACGCAGCAATATATATTGGCGCCGTACGCTGATTACTGGCTGATGCTGCTCAATATGGATCAAGCCAGAGATGAAGAAGTCCAGAATTTTTTAGCTAAATATGTGGATATGCCATTCACCGACCGTGTTCGCGGCGAGTGGCTCAAAAAGCTTGGTAAAAATGCAAATTGGGCCCCCTTTTTTGAAGAGCTCAACAATTTCCAGCGCGAAGACATCGCCGTACAATGCTATGCAATGTTTGGTCACACTCAATTAGCTGATCTTGAGGTAGCAAGTCAGGTTAGGGCTTTATGGATGACAAGTGCCGACTTGCCAAGTAATTGCAATCAATTGTTTGATGCGCTGCAAAAGTCAGGTGTACTTACCAATGATGATATTTGGGCGAGATTCAGGCTTGCACTGCAAGATGGCAAATTGAGCTTAGCTAAAAGTGTGATTGCGCGTTTGCCAAATGTGGAGCCTGCTACGCTTAAGTTACTCGATAAAGCCTATCAGTCGCCACAGCTGATATTGGATAAGAAAACCGCCTCTTTCAAAACTCGCTTTGGTGCAGAAGTGAATCTATACGCACTTGACCGTTTGGCACGTAGTAAAGTAGATGCAGCCATTAGCACTTACAACAAAGTGCAAAATCTATTTGATATTGATAATCGAGCTTTTGGCTGGGGGCGTATCGCCTACCATGCTGCGCGTGGGCACAATCCACAAGCACTTGAGTTTTATGCTTTGGCGGAAAATAGTGTCTTAGACAAAGAACAGCTCGCATGGGAAGTGCGTGCCGCTTTACGCGCTCAAAATTGGCCTGTGGTGTTGAAAACTATTGCTGCTATGAATACCAAGCAGCAAGAAGAGAGCGCTTGGCGTTATTGGAAGGCTAGAGCGCTTAGAGAAACGGG
>JANLZY010000260.1:0-4014 GCA_031359365.1 Methylotenera sp.
CTAGTCTTAGTAGACTATGATTCTTATCCTAAATAAATTTAGATTGTCATATTCTGAGGCTAATCTGAACATCCAACTTTGGAAATACTATTTAGGAATGAATTATGAAGCTACTTAACTTTGTATTGGCACTTGCTTTTGCTGTTGTACCAGCAGTTGCGGCGGCGAATAATCACGACAGTTCTAAGCACGACCGTACAAAAAGCATTTTTGTTGCTAATGAAGATGAACGTTTTTTTAAGGACTTCTCAAAGCCGATGGCTGATTTAGATAGTCATTATCTTGTAGGGGCGTCAAATAAATTCTCATCCTATTCAAAACCAGACGATCGTAAACAATTTTCAGTCGATAGTTTCCAATCAAAATTTGAGTCTGAGAGTAAGTATTCTGAAGTGATTAGCTGGTTTGGTGGTTATAAGTTTTTAACTGAGAATAACTCTAACTATTTTTTACAGGCTGTTAATAATCATTCTGCATTTCTAGTGTTTGTGGTATTTGGCGAGAAGCTTAAAGGTTTAGATTGGGATCAACATGGATGGGGAGGTCATAATGGCTCAAACAACCATCACAACTGGGATAATACCCATTGCGACCCAGTTCCGGAGCCAACTGCCTACGCATTAATGTTAGCTGGCTTACTAATGCTTGGTTTCATCAAACGTAGAAAAAATTAATGTATGCAGTTATTGACTATGCGGCTTATTTTAAGCCGCATTTTTTATACATTTAGTGTTTTATTAAGTCGGTCATTAATCGTTAATAATTAGACTCTATAGTTCGATCCTATATATCAACTCCTTGATATTAGCCCTGATATTCCAAGAAGGTTTAAGTAATGAAAGCCATGATTTTAGCTGCCGGTAAAGGTACGCGAGTACGTCCTCTTACCTATGAGCTCCCTAAGCCGATGATTCCATTATTAGGTAAGCCTGTAATGGCTTATCTAATAGAGCACTTAGCAAAACATAATGTTAATGAAGTCATGGTCAATGTCAGTTATCTGCATGAAAAAATACAACAATACTTTGGTGATGGTCACCGATTTGGTATTGAGATTGGCTACTCGTTTGAGGGTGATATTAGTAACGGAAAGATTATTCCTAGCCCAGTTGGTTCGGCTGGTGGTATGCGTAAAATTCAAGATTTCGGTGGGTTTTTCAACGAAACTACCATTGTGATATGTGGCGATGCAATTATTGATTTAGATATCACCGCTGCAGTAGCGGAGCATCGCAGTAAGGGTGCTTTAGTGAGTTTAGTGGCAAAAGAAGTACCTATGGATAAAGTGTCAGATTACGGCATTGTGCTGACTGATGAAAATGGAAAGATCGTTTCTTTTCAAGAGAAGCCGAGCCAGGCCATAGCCAAATCTAACCTCGCTAGTACAGGTATTTATATATTTGAACCTGAAGCGATTAATCTTATTCCATCAGGTAGCACCTTTGACATAGGTTCAGATCTATTTCCATTACTGGTGGATAAAAACTTACCTTTCTATGCGATTAATCAACATTTTAATTGGATTGATATTGGGCTAGTCACAGATTATTGGGAAGTCATGCAGCAATTGATGCAAGGCGAAGTTCCCTCAATGAATATGCCAGGTAAGCAAATTAGACCAGGCGTATGGGTAGGCTTAAATGTGCGTATTGATTGGGAAAATACAAAAATTGAAGGCCCTGTGTATATAGGTTCGGGCGCTCGTGTAGATAAAGGTGCTGAGATAGTCGGCCCTACTTGGATTAGCGATGGTTGCCATGTGCAGCGGGGCGGCAAAGTTGTGCGTAGTGTCTTATTTGAATACACGCGTGTTGGACAAGATTTCAGTTTTGAGGAAATGATTGTCTGCGGTGAGTACTGTGTTGATAAGTACGGCAGAATGGTGCATGTAGATGACGATAGCTGTGACTTGATTTGGTCGGATGCGCGCGAGAAAGTCATTTATCCAATGGATTATGCGCAAGCAAGGATTTAACTCTAGGTTGTAAATGCTCAAGTGAAAGCATGCCATTGCTTTGTGACAAAAATGTCACAAATATGAAATCTTACTGAAAACAAGAATGACTAAAATTGCCACGTGAAATTCACTATGTGCAAATATATGTCAAATTTAAATGGTTTTAAGCTTCCTCAACAATCTAAAGCTCAAGGTTTTACGCTGCTTGAGTTGTTAGTCGTGATGGTCATCATTGGCTTGCTTGCTGGTTACGTTGGGCCAAAGTATTTTGAGCAAATTGGCAAGTCCGAAACTAAAACAGCACGCGCACAAATCGACTCACTCGGTAAGGCTTTAGATCAATATCGTATTGATGTTGGGCAGTATCCTAGTTCTGAGCAGGGCTTAGCTGCGTTAAATAAAAACGTTGCAAATGACGCAAAGTGGTCTGGTCCGTATCTTAAGAAGGATGTCCCGAATGACCCGTGGAATAAGCCTTACCTCTATAAGTCACCAGGTGAGCATGGTGATTTTGACTTATATTCTTTAGGTAAAGATGCTCAACAGGGTGGCACTAAAGAAGCTGAAGACGTCGTGAGCTGGTAACTTAGTTTAAGTTCATGGAATTTCAAGTTAAAGCTGTTCGCGGAAAAGAAATGGTGCTATTAAGCATCTCAGCTGCCCATGCTCAAGACGCGCTTGCACAAGTGCAGGCGCGAGGGTTCACGCCAATTGCGGCTAAATCTACTAGCTCTGTACTCAGTAATCGTCAAAACAAAAAATTCCCACTAGCTTTATTTAGTCAAGAGCTGCTTGCTTTATTAGAAGCTGGACTAAATCTTGTTGAAGCCATTGAAACGTTAGCTGAAAAAGAGCAGGGCAATCAAATAAAGCATACGCTAGATGCTTTGTTGCAGGCCTTGTATCAAGGGCAGACGTTTTCATCAGCACTAGAGCAGCAACCATTGATTTTCCCAGTTTTGTATATTGCTACAGTTCGTGCCAGCGAGAAAACTGGTGATTTGCCAGAGGCTTTAAGTCGTTATGTGAGCTATGAGCAGCAGCTCGGTTTGGTAAAGAAGAAAGTCGTGTCTTCTTCAATCTATCCAATTTTGTTAATGGCGGTTGGTGGCTTGGTGATTCTGTTTCTACTTGGCTTTGTTGTGCCTAAATTTAGCCGAATTTATGAAGGTACTGGCGGAAACCTACCATTTTTGTCACAAGTATTATTAGCCTGGGGGCTATTTCTTGAAAGCCATGGTAAAGAGTTGCTCATATTTGTAGTGTTATTCATTGCAGGCTTGGTCTTTGGTCTATCGCAAGCTTCTGTGCGCAAATCAATCATACAGCTCATCTGGAAAGTACCAGCGCTAGGCAAGCGATTGCGTATTTTTCAATTGGCAAGATTTTATCGCACCTTGGGCATGCTGCTTAAAGGTGGTACCTCGATTATTGTTGCCTTGGAGTCTGTTGCAGGTTTATTGGATGTGGTGCTTCAGGCGAAAATGAAGCAAGCATCTGCTGCAATACAAGAAGGGCAGACTATTTCAGTCGCCATGGAGCAAGCGGGATTAACAACGCCGATTGCGCTTCGTATGTTACGCGTAGGGGAACGCGGTGGAAGAATCGGCGATATGATGGAACGTATCGCCTCTTTTTATGATGAAGAACTAGCACGCTGGATTGATTGGTTTACAAAACTTTTTGAACCCATACTGATGTTGCTGATAGGGCTGGTAATAGGCGTTGTTGTTTTACTTCTTTATATGCCAATCTTTGAGCTGGCAGGAAACATTCAATGAATGCGATTTTACAAAAATCAGTCAATACGATTGATATTGATGAGATGACCGAGCTTAAAAATCCTATCGTCATTCATGTGGAGCAGATTAGGCAGGCTAAATCACAAGCGAGCATCCAGCAACGCCGAATCGTTGAGATATTAGAAGACCTTACTCAATACAATCAAGAAGACTTTTTGCAAGCGCTAAGTCAAACGCTGCATTTTGACGCGATTAGCATGAAAGAGCTTCATAGCTTGACCGCAGCCTTTGAAGTCATCCCATTTTCGAAGGCGC
>JANLZY010000298.1:0-2551 GCA_031359365.1 Methylotenera sp.
GGTGGTCAATAAGCCCAAAGCAAGCTCAATTTAAGATCAACCTAAGTTAAAAGTAAGCTCCCAGTAAGCTAGATTTAAGATCATCTTGATCAACTTAGTCCGATGGCGTTTGAAAAGTTACAAAGTGTGGACTTCCCACACTAAGGTGGACACCTTAGTGTTTGCGTCTGAGTTTAATGTACATCCGCTTAAGTAGCATAAAGTGGAGGACTGAATAATTTAGCCACAATTGCACTAATTAGAGTCACAGCCATCAGACTGATTACAATTTCACTTCCATCAATCATCTCCTTTGTGAAGGCATATCCTGAATTGAATATTCAATGTAATTTTATTAACCTGAATGTATTGTGAGCTAGTTTGCCTGCGAAGATATCCACCATTAATTTTTACTTTCAAGAGGTAATTGTTTTAATCACTTAGAATGAATAAAGACTCTATGAGTTGGATAAAGTTACATATAATATTGATAAAACAAAACATCAAAGTAATGAATCAAAATCAAGCGTGACATAGTAGAGATATCAATGCTAGTAAGCATATAAACTAAATCTCATGAGGAATAATATGAAAAATCTTTTAATGTTGCTAACCGCAATCACATTCACACTGAGTGGATGCATCATTGTTGAGCCAGATGGGCATTGTCCACCAGGACAAGCTAAAAAAGGCAGGTGCTAGAATTTGCATATAAAAAAACTCGGACATGTCCGAGTTTTTATTGGGCTTAATAATGAGTTAGGCTGTTTTACGTTTAGCCATAAAACCTACTAGACCCAGACCAACTAATAACATAGCATAAGTTTCAGGTTCAGGAACCGGGGTAGTAACAACACTGTTTACATACCACCCACTGCTTCCTTGAGCCTCTGTTAGACCCTGAACGTGGAGCGCAAATTCATTCCCTACAAATGAGACTGGCTGTGCAAATGTCGCTGTCCATGAAACTGACTCATTCGCAGTCAAACGGGCTTGTTTCTTACCTGTTAGATCGAACCAGAAATCAAATTCACCACCAGGCCCATTCGCTGGTTTAACCGAGACTGGAGAACCACCATTCACTGCTGAAACTGTAGGTGATGTCCCAGTAGATGTATTCACTGCAATTGCACCTATGAATGCCCCGGTATTAAAGAGTGCGTCTAGATTATTTGCTGTAAGTGTAAAACTATAAACGCTGCCACTACCAGTTACAGATAATGAAGCGAATGATGCACTAGGCTGAAAACTCCCCGAGAATAAGCTGCCATATTCTTCCGTCGAAGCAATAGCTGGTGACACCATGATTATCGACAAAAGTAACAAAATTGATTTTATGAATTTATTCATAATAATATCTTTTATAAACAGATTACTTATCTTATATCTGTTTATACACAATAAGCAAATAGCTCAATTTCTACAATAGGCCAAATGGACTAATACAATTACAAACTCTTAGCTATCCGCTTAAAATTTTAATTTGTTTGGAATTAATTGTGAGTTGTTATGACAAAGCAATAACCCAACTTGAGCAAATGGTTTATTGCAGTCGCGACTCAATTAAGCTGAATCTAAAATAAAGTTCTTAACGTATCTATATTAGATGCAGGTATTAACTACTAAAACTTACGTTCTATCATTTTAAAACTTACTCGAGGTATATTGATGACTATCAGAACAGCAACGCCAAAAGAATACAACGTAATAAAAAAAGATTATCTTTCACAACGTTTTAACGGAATCACAATAGAAGAATTTGAGAGGCATTGGTCAAGCAATGATCATGTTGCTATAGCTGAGAATATTCAATCACCTCATCATGAGTATGAGGGTGAGGGTGATGTTGCGATTATTCTTTGGGAGGGTTCTCCTGCTTTTCTGACTTCGATGATTCATCAAGAGAATAAATGGGTGATTGCAGCAGAGGCTTAGTTTGAAGATTTGTATTATCTGAAAACGCTCAAGCATTCAAACATGACACTGACTAATCAAAATGTAGTTGAAGTCTCACAATTTGCATTAAAAGCAAAAAAGCATATTGGCTTAGTGAAACTGGCAGAAATCTATACTAATCAAAATTATGCAGTCGATATTTTAATCAAGGCAGTGTTGACTGGCGACAACGAACTTATCAAGCTCGTTAAATCCGTATGCATGCAGTTAAATATTGGCATTGATTTGATTATTGCGGTTCAGTCTTATTATGAAGGCGTGTTTACAGACATTCAAATTTGGATAGTAAAGCATCAAATGACTAGTTCATGTATGTTTAGCTGTCAGAGTTTTGTAAGGTTAGCTCATTACAATCAGATTTTTACGCAGCTATTGATGTTTAGGTAAAGTGCAGCATAAGTTAAAATGTATATTTTTTGGAGAGCAAGTGAATGAATTTAGTTAAAGTACCTTTGTTAGTTCTGTTGTTAGTATCCGGTCAGGCCATGGCAGGAGACAGCAACGCTAAAACTGCGGTTGGTGGTGGTCTAGGTGCTGCGTTAGGCACAGCTCTGGGAGGTGTAGTGGGTGGCCGTAACGGAGAAGTGCTTGGCGGTGCGGTTGGCGGCGGTGTGGG
>JANLZY010000316.1:0-6387 GCA_031359365.1 Methylotenera sp.
GTGAAAAGCTAAAGTAGACAATAACTTACAAATTGACCATCTTTCAACATGGAGAGTCTGACGACCATCGCCTAAAGGCGGCACAGATATATCAAACTGACTCAATATATTTATTAATTCGTCTTTTGTATTCGCTTTTGGGATGTTTGTTTTGTCCATTAAATATTTTAGCTTAAAAGTTAAATAAGGTGGGTTCAAAGCCACCAGATAACTAAGCTATCAACTTACAGCCTAAGCTTAACTCAGCCATGTAGAGTGGGTTCTTGAACCCACGCGTAGCTGACCTTGCAACACTCCACCGCGTGGGCAAACAAGTTGCCCACCCTACAGAATCGCACCTTCCGTCATTCCCGTGAAAACGGGAATCCATTTTGAACTTAGCACTCTATGAAACAACCTTGCGTTTATATTCTAAGCAACCAAGTACGCGGTACTTTGTATATTGGTGTGACCAGTAACTTAATACAGCGTGCGTGGCAACATAAGCAAGGCCTAATAGATGGTTTTAGCAAGGAAAATGAGCTGCATCTTTTAGTTTATTTTGAGCAATTTGACGATATGAATAATGCGATTACGCGTGAAAAACAGCTTAAAAAGTGGAATCGTGCTTGGAAAATTGAACTAGTAGAAAGTATAAATAGTGATTGGCACGATTTGTATTCTGATTTGATTGATAGTTAAAATCAAAATGGATCCCCGCCTGCGCGAGGATGACGGAATTGGGGATATTAAGAATAAAAACAATATCCGTGAAAGTTCAGCGATTTACCATCCCCAGCGCCTATGCTGGTCGGCTTTATGGGAGTTTTTGGCAAGCGGCTGTTTGAATGAAGTAAGTTTCCGATTGCCGCCCATGAAGTTGAGCCGCGTGGGCAATCAAGTTGCCCACCCTACTAGCTGACGTTACGGACGCGGCGGAGGCTGATGCCCAATTGGCGTAGCATTAGATTCATAGCCTCTTGCATCATACGATTGGTTATAACTTGCCTCGCTATTCACTGGTGCGACTGCAACACTTATACGAATTGTATCTCTCGGGCGTTCATAGGTAGTGGTATTAAAGCTTCGGCCGTTGTAGCTGTAATTTACTAAATACCCACGTGAAACTGTTTGCCAGTTATCCACTAAAGCACAACGATCAACTGGGCGCTCTGTTGTTTGAGTATTGTTGTTTTGGTTATCGATACGATCACCTGCAATAGCACCTACGCCCGCACCAACTGCTGCGGCAGCTACTCGACCATTACCGCGACCAATTGTGCTACCGAGTAGTGCACCTGCTACTCCGCCAATAATAGAACCTCCTACAGAGCGATCAGCATTTGAGTAAGTCTCGCGTACATACTCAGTGTGGCACTGCTGCGTCGGGGTGTTGATGCGCTCAAACTGAGGGGTAACAGATAATACTTTTGCTTGATCGTAATAGTGATCGCCTGTGTTTTGGCCTGCTATAGCCGAACTGATAGTGCTAGTGGCAAATATGGCTAGCATCACTGAAGATAGTTTTTTCATCATTTTTCCTTTAAATAAAATCACTCTTGGTTAAGAGTTTATGACGCTAAATTATTAAGTAAAATGGTAAATCAAATAGCCGTGGTTGCATCTAGCTTGCGAGGTAAAGCTATGTAATAAAGCGTTAAGAGGTGTAAAGATGTTAGCTCACCGCGTGGGCAAACAAGTTGCCCACCCTACCAATCCAGCTAGTCACCAAAAGCAAAACGGGAGCCGAAGCTCCCGTCATAGTCACCAAACTTAGAATTAAATTAAGCCTGATTTTCTTTTCTACGTCGCGCCATGTAGCCCATTAAGCCCAACCCTGCTAAAAACATGGCGTAAGTTTCTGGCTCTGGAACAGGTGATTTAACTTGTTGCAACGAGCCGACTGTGAAATTATCAAAGGCAAAAAAGTCAGTTCCAGAGGCTGTGTTGCCAAATGTAATTCCAGTAAATGTATAAGTGTTAGAAACTAAGCCCCAAAAGAGTACACTACCGCCAGATCCGTTAAGGGTATTTCCAACGTTAAAAAACTGATTTAGCCCACCGCTAGTCGTTACGGTGACTTGGCCATTAAAATCGCCTATATCAATACCGTAGAAGCCAAATGCCGCAATAGGCTTACTGAATGTCAACGCCAACAGGTTTGATGTTTGGTAGTAACTATCAGAACCATTACCATCAGGGTCCCCAGAAATACCATAACGACCATTGCCATTAGTGAGTCCATTAACAGTACTAATAACGGCACCACCAGACAGTGTTGCGGTAACGCCAGCCCCTACAAAGTTGACTGCTGGGTTAGCCGTACCATCAGTGAAAGCCTCAAAGTTTTCAACACCAGGGTTGATAAGAGATGATAAAAAACTAGCCTGAGCTGCATTTGCGTTGGGGGTAGAAGATAATCTAGTGAGTTCGCCTAAACCTAAGTCTTCACCAAAGTAAGTAGTGACAGCGGCATTTGCGCTAAATGACGCACCAAATAGTGCGATGAGTAAAAGTTTTTTCATTTTTATTCCTTTTTAAATAATCTACTCAAAAGTCAAATTGACACATCTTTTTGCAAATAGATTTGAGTTGGATATTAAATACAGGTCAAACTAAGAACAATCCCCAATTTGGGGGTAGTCACCAATACAGCAACCATTCAGTGAAACATAAACATATTCATTGCCTAAGGCGTTAAGCTCAATAAAGCTAATGTTACAACTCTAAACTTCTCCCATACGCCAAAAGTACTATATAAATCTGTGGCTAAGTAATTTCTCTGTCATTTATGGCATGCATCATAAGCATTGCTGATATCGCTATGTCGCTCACTGTGACTCGTATCGTGCTTTGTTATATGTAGATATTTAATGACGGCATTTATTCAATAAATGCGTTTGGAGAATTTATGATTAAGATTAAGAAAATTACTACAGCTTTAATGCTGGTAGGTTTAAGTGCGGCTTCATTACCATCATTTTCTGCAGAGTTAATACAAAACGGTGGCTTTGAGTCACATGGCGCAGATGTGTATAGCATCAACTCATGGAACACTGCTGAAGACGGTATTTTAGGTTCTGTTTTGGTAGAAAATGACACGGTGACTGATGCTAGCGGCCGCAATACAGTTGGCGCAGCTAGTGGCAATTATTATGGCTTGTTAGATTCTGCTGCGCCAAGCAACCAAGCTTTATATCAAACATTTAATACGGGCGCAGTTAGCGCTGCAACGCTTACATTTCAAATGTTTGTCAACAATCAAAGTACCAATCATAACAACAACGGAACGCAAATCAATGCTGCTGGACTTGATTACACCACGGGCGGTAGCTTTGACTCAAATCAACATGTACGTGTTGATTTGTTAAGTGCTGGCGCTAACGTATTTTCAACCAACAGTGCCGACATCTTGCAAAGTTTGTATTTGGGCGGCTCAAACGGTAACAGTGTGATTGGTGGTGATATTGCCAATCCATATCTAAGTTACTCATTCAATCTATCAAACACGCTTGCTGCAGGCGGATCTTACACACTGCGTTTTTCTAGCGTGACGAATGAAGGACAAATGCAATTGGGTATCGATAACGTTAGCTTGTCTGTGACGCCAGTACCTGAACCTGATACGTATGCCATGTTGCTATCTGGCCTTGGTTTAATGGGTTTTGTAGTCCGTCGCCGCACTAAAGCTTAATAACAATTACAATATATTTAAGGGAGCAATACCAATGAAACAATTAACTTTAAAGGCAACAACGCTTGCCGTGATGATGACTTTTGCCACACCATTTGCTTTTGCCGAAGATGCAAACACTTGGTTAAATGATGGTGCAGCCTCACTTGCCGCAGCTAAAAAATTAGTACCAAACGTTAAACGTGCTAAAAACGTGATTTTGTTTTTAGGTGATGGTATGGGAATTTCAACCATTACTGCGGCACGTATCTTTGAAGGTCAACAAAAAGGTTTAGATGGCGAGCGCAACAAATTAGCTTTTGAAAAACTACCTTATGTAGCATTATCAAAAACCTATTCTGCTAATCAACAAACTTCTGATTCTGCACCCACCATGACAGCGATTGTATCTGGTGTGAAAACCAATGATGGTGAATTGTCTATCAATCAATCTGTTGTGCGTTCAGAGCCAAGCAATGCCGTGATTCAAGCCAATAAAGTAGTAACGATTCTAGAGCAGGCAGAAATCAGTGGCCGCTCAACTGGCGTTGTTACAACTGCACGTCTAACTCATGCAACACCAGCCGCAACCTATGCACATACGTCTAACCGCGATTGGGAAGCAAACGCTAACTTACCGGCTGCCGCTGTTGCTGGTGGTGTTAAAGACATTGCAGCGCAAATGATTGATAATTTTGGCGCAGGCGGTATTGGTGATGGTTTAGAAGTGGCAATGGGTGGTGGCCGTACTTACTACCTACCAAACACTGCATTTGACCCAGAATATACAACAACTAAAGGCCGCCGTACCGACGGCCGTAATCTAACCACCGAATTTACCACTAAATTCGGCGGTGAATATGTTTGGAATAAAGCGCAATTTGATGCAATTAACCCAGCAACAACCACTAAATTGCTAGGTTTGTTTGAGCCTTCACATATGCAATATGATTTTGATCGCCCATCTGATACTGCCGGCGAGCCATCATTAGCTGAGATGACGGATAAAGCGATTGATGTATTAAAAAACAATCCAAAAGGTTATTTTTTAATGGTTGAAGGCGGTCGTATTGACCATGCATCTCATGCAGGTAACGCTTATCGCACATTGAGCGATGCTGTGGCTTTCTCAGATGCAGTTAAAAAGGCTTTAGAAAAAGTGGATTTAAACGATACATTAGTGATTGTAACAGCTGACCATAGCCATACATTAACTATTGCAGGTTATCCAAAACGCGGCAACCCAATTTTAGGTAAAGTGGTTTCACCTGGTAAAACTACACCTGATTTAGCGACTGATGGTAAGCCATACACGACTATTGGTTTTGCCAACGGTGTTGGTTACTACCAAGATCAAGCGGGTGATGCAGTGTATAACCAAACAGCTCGCGCTGGCCGTATTGAAGATATGACTGCAGTTAATACTGAAGATCCTAATTTCCACCAAGAAGTGACTGTGCCTTTGCAAGGTGGCGAAACTCACGCGGGTGAAGATGTTGCGATTTTTGCAGGTGGTCCAAAAGCTTACTTGATGCAAGGTGTTCAAGAGCAAAGCTATATCTACCAAGTGATGAAAGATGCATTTGGTTTTTAATTAAATTGAATATTTATAAAGTGTAATCAATTAGGGTGGCTTGCGATGCAAGTCACCTTTTTCTATTCTCTGGTTTTATATTGCCTAAATAGTATGGCTAGATGAGCATCACCTAAGGAAAAGTATGACGGTATTATTGAAAAATATGAGTAAATTATTAGGCGCTTTAGTGCTATTAGTCAGCACTGTTGCCTACGCAGAAACTAAGTCTTTGCCTGCATTAGATGCCAAGTTTGAAACAGTACAATGTGCAACACCATGTAAAAAAGCCGTTAAGCGCGATTGGTGGTTAATGCGTCAATCAGAGCAAGTTGAATTGCGCGATATAGACAGTAAAACTGGTCAACTATCTACTGGAAAATTAGCCAAACGAGGCGAGATCTGGCGACATAGCCCAGACGGGAAAACAGGCTATTTATTTTTAATGCATGAAGATAAGCGTGCGATTGAATATCTGTTTGATGACCTTAGAGTACTAGGCATCAATGCTGATGAAAATCAATGGCAGGTGACTTCTCAACTTATCTCAGACACTGAGCTTGCAGGACTGAAGAAATCAAGCGGCAAACCAGTCAGTTATGCTGGATATTCTGCTGAAAGCTATACAGGGACAATCCACGCAGGCACAGTGAATGACGCAAAAGTAAAACTACTTTGGTTACCAGAGCTACATATTCCAGTGAAAATTGAATATACCTACCCAAAGAGTAAAGTCACTATTCAATTACGTCAATTGAACGCAACAGGCAAAGTACTAACGGCTAAAGAACAAGCGCCCAAAACCACTGAAGAGCTATTAAATAGTTACCAACAAGTGTATTACACCGATATTGGTGATATGGAACAAAACGATGATGCTAAAGAGTGGCTAGCTAAGGCACAAGGCGCGCCTGGCTTACATGCGCATCATCATTAATAACTCTAGTACTTATTAATGAAGTAAGTTGCCTTGCTTGGGGCTGCAGATACTTAATTTGCAGCTCTTTTAAGTGATTTTTTAAATGGCGTTTTAACTAGAGTTCTAATTGATTGCTGACTGAGCCGTTAGGCGCACTTACAGCCTCTTGCATTCTAAAATCAAAATGGCGCACGACATTACGGCCCGCTTTTTTTGCCTGATACATGGCAATATCTGCATGTT
>JANLZY010000497.1:0-3545 GCA_031359365.1 Methylotenera sp.
TTTTAAACATGTAGAAAAACTTGGGAATTGAAACTGCTGGTACACACTACTTGGCAAGGTTTCATTTAGCACATTTTGCTTTAATGCCGTCGCAATCGCTTTGCGCAAATTACCCTGTGTCAGCCCTGCCACTGTTGGATAAACAGGCGTTAATGTTTCAGCCACCGTGGTTTTTTCGCCTACAGCTTTACATGTAGGATGCACCATCTCATAACCGAAAAAACCACTACGCACATCACCATACACTCGCAACTTATTACCGACTTTAAGTGCAGCGATTTGGCTAGGATAAAAATGTAGAAAACGTAAAGTGAGTTGCCCGCTAGCATCTTCCAGCCTCGCGATTAAAGCTTTACGCGGCTTATAAGTCACTTCCGCATGGACAATCTCGCCTTCAACCTGAGATGGCTCGCCAACTCGTAAATCACGCACACTAGTCACGTGCGTTTCGTCAATGTAGCGTAAAGGTAGGTGCAGCAATAAAGCTTGAATAGTATTGATGCCAAGCTTATTCAGATTGGCCACTAGCGGTTTACTAAAGGTTTTTATTTCAGAAAGGTTTGTCACAACAAAAGCTGTAGCTGAACAAATCAAACATTATTGAGAAGATTTTTTCGCACCATTGCCAGTAGCATTACCTTTAGTTCGGTTAATCCGCACCACGTCAGGTATTTTGCGTAAGCTACGCATTAACTCGGCTAAATGAATACGGTCTTTCACTTGCACCGTGAAGTAAAGATTAGCATAAGCGCTGCCATCCTCTTCTTCAACACTGACGTTATCAATGTTTGAACCTGCATCGGCAATGCCTGAAGCGATTTTCGCCAACATGCCGGGCTGATTGGCCACTGTGAGATTAAGGTTGGTTTTGTACAGACGCTGACTTTCTGGCTCCCATTCCACATCTAGCCATTTGTCTGGGTCTAAACGGAATTTACGTATCGCAGGGCAATCGTGCGTATGAACCACTAAGCCTTTATCTTTATTAATAAAGCCTAGAATAGGGTCACCAGGTATCGGCCTGCAACATTGCGCAAACTGTACCGCCATACCTTCTGAGCCACGTATGGTAATGGTATCTAATGGCTTAACCGTTTTGCCGAAAATCTTGTCGAAGAACTTGCCGCCCAAGAACTTACCGATGGCGCCCTCTTCTGGCACTTCCGGCACCTCTAGCATGGCTAATAACTGGTGCGCAACCATGACGTTCTGGCGTTTGCCCAAACCAATCTCAGTCAATATTTGTGATTTCTTTTTCAGACCATAATCGCGTATCAGCTTTTGCCAATGATCCTCTGTAATTTGACTAGGCTCAACATGCAAAGCGCGCAAGGCTTGATTTAGCATGCGCTCGCCAAGGTGCGCTGATTCAGTAGATTGCTGCGATTTTAAGAAGTGTCGAATATGCGCTCGCGCACGGCCTGTCACCACATAATTTAGCCAAGCAGGATTAGGTTTAGCTAATGAGCCTGTGATAATTTCCACGTGATCGCCGTTATGTAGCTCGGTACGTAGTGGCGCCAACTCTTGATTGATACGCACTGCCACGCAACTATTTCCAATGTCTGAATGCACAGCATAGGCAAAATCAACTGCTGTCGCCCCCTTTGGCAAAGCCAAAATCTTACCTTTAGGCGTAAATACATACACCTCATCTGGAAACAGATCAATTTTAAGATGCTCAAGAAAATCGAGTGAGTCCACACTTTCACTTTGTATTTCTAATAAACGCTGCAACCACTGATGGGTTTGTTGTTGCAATGCTGTGAGTTGTGCGTCGCTGGCTTTATATAGCCAATGTGCAGCCACGCCGGCATCGGCAATGTTGTGCATCTCGGTGCTGCGAATCTGTACCTCAATAGGCGTTCCAAATGGGCCAAATAAGGTGGTGTGTAGCGACTGATAACCATTGGCTTTCGGAATTGCGATATAGTCTTTGAATTTGCTTGGGATGGGTTTATATAAAGCGTGCAAAGCGCCTAGTGCTACATAACAACTCGATAAATCTTTAACAACGACCCTAAAGCCATAAATGTCGTAAATTTGCGAGAACGCTGTGGTTTTACCCGACATCTTCTTGTAAATGCTGTAAAGATGCTTTTCTCGTCCCGACACTTCCGCGTCAATATTCAAGGTAATCAGTTGTTGCTTAATGGATTCTAATATCTTGCTAACAACTTCTTTACGGTTACCACGCGCCGCTAAGATGGCTTTTGAAATCGCTCGAAACCGCATGGGGTAAAGATATTGAAAACTTAAATCTTCAAGCGATTGGTAGATATCATTTAAACCGAGCCGATTGGCAATTGGCGCATAAATCTCTAACGTTTCTTTAGCAATGAGCTTTTGCTTTTCTGGTCGCATGGCCTCCAAAGTTTGCATATTGTGCAAACGATCTGCCAATTTCACCAAAATCACCCGCACATCTTGCGACATGGCGAGCAGCATTTTTCTGAAGTTCTCTGCCTGCGCGACACTGGCGCTTTGAAACTCAATTTTATCTAGCTTAGTCACGCCATCAACCAATTCAGCCACTTGCAGGCCAAATTTTTCTTTAATGTCGTGTGTGGAAACGTCAGTATCTTCTACCACATCATGCAATAAAGCCGCGAGTAGTGTTGGTACGTCTAAATGCAAGTCAGCCAAAATACATGCGACAGAAACGGGATGCGTGATATAAGGCTCGCCCGTTTTGCGCACCACGCCTTCATGCGCTTGATAGGCGTAACGATACGCTTCCCAAACTTGGGCAATATCTTGTGGCTTTAAATATTCTTTAAGACGTAAACTAAGTGCCGAATCCTCGCTGTCCGCAGGCAGCAAGGGGGCTGAAGCTAGTGCTGAACTAGGCTTGAATAACTCCGCGTTTTGATGTGTTGCGGTTTTTGACATACCACTTTCACTAGGCTTTTTCTAAGAAATTAGGTAATAAAATTCTAAATGACGCCAGATATTAAGGATGGATACGCGCTAGAATTTCTACGCCAATTTTACCAGCGGCGATTTCACGCAAAGCTAATACAGTTGTTTTGTCACGCAAACCTTGTGTATTAATGAGTGGCTCTGCGCCATTGTGTAATTGACGTGCGCGGTACGCAGCAACTAATGTCAATTGAAAACGATTTGGAATTTGGTCTAAGCAATCATCTACTGTAATACGTGCCATGATGGTGTTTCCTAATTAATAATGAGAAATAAAGCTTCTATATTGAAAGAGTCTAATGCACTTCAATCTAGAAATTTATGTAAGTGTTTGAATTAAATCTGCATAACGTTGTAGTTGAACTGAACCTACAAGCCGTTGTGCTCGAATGATTGCGGTAATGTCTTGTAATGCCACATCAAAATCATCGTTGATTGTAACATAATCGAACTCGCTCACGTGGCGCATTTCAGTACGCGCCGCTGCAACGCGTTTAGCAATGACCTCTGCACTATCTTGACCGCGACCATTCAGCCTGCGCTCTAGCGCTTCGATAGATGGCGGCAACACAAAAATACTCACGGCATGCGGATATAAAAGGCGTACTTGCTCGGCGCCCTGC
>JANLZY010000351.1:0-2443 GCA_031359365.1 Methylotenera sp.
CAAACTCAAAATTGAAGAGCAAACGTTCCGTCTCAAAGACTATAACCAGTTTTTAAGTAATGAAGCCGAAACTATTAATGCCTTCAAAACCAACCAGCAAAATGCTTTTGATGCAGAACGTGAGCGTTGGATTGCTAGTGGACAGGCTAATTACAGTAATGAAACTGAGACTGCAAGCACATTAGAAATATTAGACATTCCAGCAGGCAGTCGCGCTATTGCCTCGCATGTCGCGGGTAACTTGTGGCAGATTAAACTAAAAGAAGGTGATTTGGTGCAAGAGGGCGATGAAGTAGCGATTGTCGAATCTATGAAGATGGAAATCGCTGTCACGGCAACTGTTGCAGGCAAGGTTGCTAAAGTTTTATGCACTGAAGGTATGTCAGTTTCTGCAGGTCAAAATCTAATCGTGATTGAAGAGGAATAAAATCAAATGAACTTACAAATCTCACATTTACGAAAACTGTATCTTTCAAGCGCGCTGAAACCAACAGATTTGGTGAAACAGCTGGATGCGGAAATTGGTAATGAAGATAGCCGAAATATTTGGATTAGACGTTTGACGTTTGATGAAATGATGGTTTACGCTAAACGTTTGGAAGGTAAAAGCATTGCTGACTTACCTTTGTACGGCGTGCCATTTGCAATTAAAGACAATATCGATTTGGCTGGCATTCCAACTACTGCGGCTTGTCCAGAGTATGCTTTTACACCAGTGAATAGCGCCACTGTTGTACAAAAGCTGATTGATGCGGGTGCGATTCCAATCGGCAAAACTAACTTAGATCAGTTTGCCACGGGCTTAGTCGGCACACGCTCACCTTATGGCGCCTGTCAAAATAGCTTTAATCCTGACTATATTTCAGGCGGCTCAAGCGCTGGGTCTGCGGTTTCAGTAGCACTTGGCATGGCAAGTTTTAGTTTAGGTACAGATACGGCGGGTTCTGGCCGTGTACCAGCCTCGTTTAATAATTTGGTTGGGCATAAACCTAGTTGTGGCTTGTTGAGCACCAGCGGAGTTGTTCCAGCCTGTCGAACACTTGATTGTGTATCAATCTTTGCACTTACCGCTGAAGATGCCGCTCAAGAGCTTGAAAGCGCTCAGGGCTTTGATGAAGAAGATGCTTATTCGCGTAAAGCTGTTGCTGAAGTGCTTACGATTGCCGAAAAAGGGTTTACTTTTGGTGTGCCAAGGCAAGATCAGCTCGCTTTCTTTAATAACAATGAAACACCTGAGCTTTTTAAACAAGCGATTGAACAACTTAAAGCACTTGGCGGAAAAGCTGTAGAGATTGATTTTGAACCATTTCTAGAAACAGCGCGTTTGCTGTATGAAGGACCTTGGGTTGCTGAGCGTTATGCTGCTATTCGTGAATTTTTTGAAGCGAAACCTGATGCTATATTTCCCGTTACCAAACAGATCATAGGCGGTGCTACTAAGTTTAGTGCGGCAGATACTTACCTTTCACAATACAAACTTAAAGCCTTGCAACGCAGAGCGGAAGCGGTTTGGAACGATATTGATGTCATGGTGACACCAACCGCCGGCACGATTTACACTATTGATGAAGTGAACGCTGACCCAATAAGATGTAACTCTAATTTGGGTTACTACACCAATTTTATGAACCTGCTAGATTTGTCGGCAACGGCTGTACCAACAGGCTTTCAACAGGACGGTATGCCTTTTGGCATAACAGTTTGCGCACCAGCATTTAAGGATATGCAATTACTGACCTTAGCCGCGAAAGTACAAAAATACTCCGCAAAAACATTAGGCGCAACTGGCTTGCCGTTTGTTAAGTAATACCAATCAATCATTAGAATAGAAACGAGTGTATATGACTAGCAATGTAAAATTTATCAATGTAGCAGTCTGTGGCGCACATATGACTGGCTTGCCTCTCAATGCACAACTAACAAGCTTGGGCGGTACTTTCCTCGAAGAAACCACCACTGCACCAGACTACAAGTTATATCAATTAAACGGATTCATACCCGCACGTCCAGGCCTGTTACGTGTTGTCGATGGCGGTGCCGCAATAGCGCTAGAGGTATGGCAGTTGCCAATTGAAAATTATGGCACCTTTGTATCTGGTGTGCCTGCCCCGCTAGGTTTCGGTACATTAACATTAGCGGATGGCCGCACGGTGAATGGATTTATGTGTGAGCACTATGCAACGTTAAACGCTATTGATATTTCACATCTAGGCGGATGGCGGCATTATTTGAAAGAAGTGGCTTAGAGTAGGACTATATAAGCACTTTGGGCAGCTCTGCTAGTTGAGTTCTAAACTAGCAAAGCTACTTGTCCAAAGTTGTCATTCATCATGACTAGTGTAACTGTTGAATACTGAAACCTTCACTCCAAGTGAACTATAGACTTTAATAAGTGCTAATAAATATCTTCTATTTTCCGAGCGCAGGAAACAGCCCTATGAGG
>JANLZY010000354.1:0-2036 GCA_031359365.1 Methylotenera sp.
ATTGGAAATGGAGTTTGTTGTGAGAGGTCCTTCTATCAATGAAGGTGAAATCACTTTTATATTATTTTTTTCAGCAGCTTCGATTAAATTTTCAATCCAATGCTCAGTAACGATTACATCATTATTCATAATAATCGTCCACTCCGCCTGTAAAGCAAGTGCACCCTGATTCCAGGCTGTGCCACAACCCAGGTTAGTTTTATTGAGTATAAGCCCACCTAATGGTAATGATTCAAGATAGCTACGAGTGCTGTCAGTTGAAGCATTATCCACAACAACTAGACGACTTAAATCTAACTTATGCTTGATCATGCTGTTGATACACATTTTTGTGTATTCAACTTGGTTATAACAAGCAAAGGTGATTGCGTATTTTTGAGGGTTCATGATATCCGACCATTAAAATGCATTGCGTCATGGGACTTGTAAAATAGAATTTGGCCACAAAATATTGCTAACGTTAAGCCATAAAATGAAGCAGAGTAACGTAAATTAAGTATCTCCATACTTAAACTGCTGATAACCTGGCAGGTTAAAAAAGCCAATGCAAGGAATGCAACATTTCGTATTTTTTTATTTACACTACGAAGATTCTTAACAAAAAATATAGCAGGTATAAAAAATAACGCCAATGTAGATATTAAACCCCAAATTCCTGATCTGACCATGTTAGCTGTAATATCATTATGAAATCCAGCATTGAGCGCGGTCATTTTAGTTGGCATCTCTGCAAAGTCCAGCGTAGAGTCGTTAATAACACTTTCAAAATTACCATCCCCCCAACCACTTAGCGGCTTTTTTTCAAGTAAAAAAACGGCTATCCTTGCGAAGGATATTCTAGCGCCAACCGAACTGTCTTTATTTTGATCGTTCCAGTGATAGTTTGAGATTTCGTTAGCGGCCATTTCCGCACGCTGTTGGACTGTTGTAGATAAAAAATAGCTGAAAATGATTACCGTAATGATACCTATGCCAGCAATAATTTTTTTCTTAAAAGTAAATATTCCATTATCAAAATAGATCCAAATTAGCCCAATTACTGGAATTGCCAGCCATCCCGTTCTGCTACCTGAAGCAATGGATAGATAGATGCCTGAACCAAATCCAATCAATTTATATGAAATGAGTAATTTAGAATAACTACGGTGTAATTTTATAGAAATTAAACTCATCAAACCAAATGTGAGACTTAAGCTGCCAAACTCTAATGGATCAACAGCTTGAGTAGATAATCGAGTTGCACCCCAAAACAAGTTCGGGTGAATTACTATATTTGCTAGTGCTAATAGGGTTACTATTGGAAATGTGTAGCTTAAAAATTCAACTACACGAGGGCTGTTTTTTAACATTGCCCAGATCACAAAAATGCAAATTAAAATGTGCAAAGGGCTATCATAGTAATCCCAAGCGAATTGCCCTCTAAAGGATTGCCCTAATAGAATCGCAATAATGGGAAGTGAGAAAGTGATTGATAGTAATTTAATATCGAAAGCATTTTTATAGGTATCAGCCGATTTGAGAATATAGCTTTTATTTCTAAAAAAAATATAAATAGCAAGTAGTGCGCATACGGCAACTATTCGCGTCATCCAGCCGGAAACTGTAAGTAGAAACAATGGAGATATTGCTAGGCTGAGTGTGAACAGTTGCTCAGCAGATACGTTTTTGATTGAGTTAAGAGCGTTGATTTGGTTTTTAAGCATAGGCGGGATTTGTGGTTAAATGATCTAAGTTCGGGCTTTAGCGTATGCAAGTAAATCTGACGCGTCTTGAGTACAAAGTTTGTCCATAACTTTGCTAATTTCTTCTTGAGGCCAATCCCACCAAGCAACAGCCATTAAAACATTTCTTGTCGCTTCATCAAACCTCCATTTTATTAGTTTAGCTGGGTTGCCCGCCATTACAGCATAAGGTTCAACATCTCGGCTAACAACTGCCCCATTAGCAATGACAGCGCCATGACCAATAGTGACACCTGATAAAATAATACAGTTTGCACACAGCCATACATCACTGCCAACAACCACATCTCCGCG
>JANLZY010000399.1:0-1816 GCA_031359365.1 Methylotenera sp.
TGCAAAGATGATAATCAGCAGTAAATTTGCGACCAAGGTAATATCAACCAAGGTCAAAATCCCTAATAGTGCTGCGCCACCATCCCCACCAAATACGGTTGGGATGAGAGCGAAGAATGCCTTGCCAAACTTAACCAATAACAAGGCAATACCAGCGATTAAGCCTATATAAAAAGGCACTAATAGCCAGCGACTATTAAACATAAAGTGCTCTAGTGCGTGTTCAATCCGTTTCATTGTATTTCTTTCAGTTTTCATCTATTTCACGCGGCATTTCGCAAGGCCGCAATGCGCTCAGATAAGTCTGGATGGCTTGAGAACAGGCGTTTAAAGCCACTAGCGCCTCCGCCAGAAATGCCTGAAGCCGCCATTTGTTTAGGTAGGGCAGATGGTTCGTGTTCAGCTTGCAAACGTTCTAAAGCCGCAATCATTTTCTTAGCACTTGAAAGCTTTGCCGCACCAGCATCTGCACGGAATTCACGCTGACGTGAGAACCACATGACGATAATGGAAGCTAATACTCCCAACAGTAGTTCTGCGATAATCATTGTGACAAAGAACGCTGGACCTGTACCTTTTTCAGTTTTGAAAATAATTTTATCTACCGCATAGCCAATGACGCGTGAGAGGAACATTACAAAAGTATTCACCACGCCTTGAATTAAGGTAAGCGTGACCATGTCGCCATTAGCAATATGCGAAACTTCGTGAGCCAGTACAGCCTCGGCTTCGTCCTTACTCATTTTATTGAGTAAGCCTGTTGATACTGCTACTAATGAGCTGTTTTTAGTCATGCCCGTTGCAAATGCGTTGACCTCAGGCGAATCAAATACTGCGACTTCTGGCATCTTGATGCCGACCATATCGGCCTGTGCACGCACTGTTTTAATCAACCAAGTTTCAGTAGGCGTACGTGCCTCTTCAATGACTACCGCACCAGACATGCGTTTAGCAGACCACTTAGACATTGCCAGTGATATAAATGCACCACCAAAACCCATGATGGCGGCAAAGGCTAGTAGATTGCCTAAATCAAGCCCATTGGCATTGAGGTAAGGTTCTACGCCAAGTATGCGCATGGTTAAAGACAGCACCAACATAATGGCAAGATTGGTGGCTAAAAAATAAATAATACGTTTCATCGCTAACTCCAAAACATCAAATATTGAGCGGTTAATGTTATCTTCAGTTTGCTCAAGCTAAAGTATTGATACTGAAACTAATTAAAGGTAAGTTTGCTTAATCATCAGTTGCTAATGGAATAGGTACAGAGTCATAGGAATGCTCACGTAGTTTTTCTAATCTTCTGGTCAGTGTACGAGCGCAACGGTCACTCGCGCGATCAATGGCGACATACAAGTCAGCTTCAGTGTCTTCTATGACAATGTTGCTGTGTCCAGCCAATACTAAATTAATCTGGCATCTTTTATCTACTCCACCACGTGGCCCATTAATATCAGCTAGGCTGATACGTGCATGCATGATGTGCTTATCATTTCTATCTAGGGCAAACTGCATGCGGCGTGTGGCGTAATCGCGGATTCCGTCTGTCAATGAAAAACCATTGGTTTGAATATCAAGTTGCATTTTAATCTCCTAAGTAAGCATTAACGAATAGACATACTAGGTGAATTAACACATCGTAAAAATAAAGATTATACTGATAGATAATTCGTAAAAAACTGATGGTTGACCGATTATGTTGAACTACAAACAACTGAATTATTTTTGGCAAGTGGCCCGCGCGGGCAGCATCGCACGTGCAAGCGAGCAACTAGACCTCACACCACAAACCCTTAGCGGGCAAATAGGGTTG
>JANLZY010000405.1:0-1859 GCA_031359365.1 Methylotenera sp.
AAAGAACAATACATCGCGACCTTCGTCACGGAATTTTTCCGCCATCGTTAAACCAGAAAGCGCAACGCGTAAACGGTTACCTGGTGGTTCGTTCATTTGACCGAACACCATGGCTACTTTTGATTCTTTCATGTTATCAAGTTTAATTACACCAGCTTCTGCCATCTCGTGATAGAAGTCATTACCTTCACGAGTACGCTCGCCCACGCCTGCAAACACTGATAAACCTGAGTGTTGTTTTGCAATGTTGTTGATAAGTTCAAGCATGTTAACTGTTTTACCCACACCAGCACCACCGAACAAACCAACTTTACCGCCCTTAGCAAACGGGCAAACTAAGTCAATCACCTTGATACCTGTTTCCAACAAGTCAACTGATGGAGATAACTCTTCAAAAGTTGGCGCTTTTTGGTGAATCGCACGACGCTCATCACAATCAATTGGACCAGCTTCATCGATTGGGCGGCCTAATACGTCCATAATACGACCCAAAGTACCTACACCAACTGGCACAGTAATTTGATCGCCTGTTGATTTGAATGATGTACCACGTGCAAGACCATCTGAAGAACCCATGGCAATCGTACGTACAATACCGTCACCTAGTTGCTGTTGCACTTCAAGTGTTAAGCCTGCTTCAGCATTGCTTGATGCGTCGTCAATAATCAACGCTTCAAACACTTTAGGCATTTGATCGCGTGGAAATTCAACGTCGACCACCGCACCAATGATTTGCACTACTTTACCTATTTTTACACTAACGTTCGCTGTACTCATTTTTTAATCCTATTCAAACTAATCTGTTGAAAAGCCTTCTTATCACTACTGCGCTTGCCAATACTTCGTTAAAAACTTTCTCAAAATCCTCATGTACTCAGTGTACATTCCAGTTTTTCTAAACTTTTTGCCTTGTCTTGGCTTCGCTCGCTACGTGATGCAAAGCCTTTTAAGTCATCTTTAAACTATGATACCGCTGCCGCGCCGCCGACGATTTCTGAAATCTCTTTGGTAATGGCTGCTTGACGTGCTTTGTTGTAAATCAGTTTCAAATCCCCAATGACTTCTTTCGCATTGTCAGACGCTGATTTCATTGCCACCATACGTGAAGATTGCTCAGAAGCCATATTTTCTGCCACTGCGTTATAAACTAACGATTCGATATAACGAGTCATTAATTGATCAACTACTGGCTTAGCTTCAGGCTCATAGATATAATCCCAATGACCTTTAGGGCTACCTAGTTGCTCACCACTCAATGGCAACAATTGCTCCATCACTGGCTCTTGCTTCATGGTATTGATAAACTTAGTGTAGCTAATATAAAGCTGATCAATTTCGCCAGCTTCATACATATCTAACATCACTTTGATTGTACCGATTAGTGTTTCTAAATGTGGCACATCACCTAAACCAGTAATGTGTGACTTAACATTAGCACCAACGCGGTTCATGAAGCTGAAGCCTTTGTTACCAATTGCGCTTACTGCAATTGCTTTACCTTCAGATTCCCAATTTTTCATTTGGTTAACTGATAAACGCAACATGTTAGTATTTAAACCGCCACATAGGCCTTTATCTGAGCTCACCACAATCAAACCGACGTTTTTAACTACGTCACGTTTGATTAAATATGGGTGTTTGTACTCTGGGTTTGCAAATGAAAGATGCGCAGCAACGTTACGAATTTTCTCAGCATACGGACGGCTTGCACGCATTCTATCTTGCGCTTTACGCATTTTAGAAGCGGCAACCATTTCCATCGCCTTGGTGATCTTGCGTGTATTTTCATCACTCTTGTTCTTGGTTCTTTTCTCTTTACTTCCAGCCATTTTTATTCCTAGATAGTAGAATTATTAGTA
>JANLZY010000422.1:0-3651 GCA_031359365.1 Methylotenera sp.
CTGGACCAGACGCAATGGCTGAACCCATCATTGCCATACCCATTTCAGACATCACTGTGCGTACATCGGCAAAGTCAACGTTCACTAAACCTGGGCAATTGATGATTTCGGCAATGCCAGAAACCGCATTGTGCAAGACATCATTAGCCGCTTTAAAAGCTTCTAAGAATGGTACATCTTCGCCCAATACTTCCATCAATTTTTCGTTAGGAATCACAATCAGTGAATCTACATACTTTGATAACTCTTCTAGACCATCACTTGCAACTTTAGTGCGTTTTCCTTCAAAAGCAAAAGGTTTAGTCACCACAGCAACAGTTAAGATGCCCATTTCTTTTGCGATTTGCGCAATCACAGGAGCAGCACCAGTACCAGTACCGCCGCCCATACCTGCCGTGATGAACAGCATGTCTGCGCCGTCAATCAACTCAGCAATCGCATCACGATCTTCAAAAGCTGCATCGCGACCGATTTCTGGTCTAGCACCTGCGCCTAAACCCTTAGTCATCGCCACGCCCATTTGCAACACTGTTTTTGCTTGGCTCTTTTTCAAAGCTTGCATATCAGTATTTGCGCAAATAAATTCAACACCTCCAACGCTTTTTTCTATCATGTGCGCTACCGCGTTACCACCACAACCACCCACGCCAATTACCTTAATAACGGCTTCTTGAGCATTTTTTTCCATAATTTCAAACATTTAATATCTCCTCTTTTTAATTTACATCTGCCTGTTACAAATTAACTACTTAACTGCTGCCTGAACTACTTAATACAACTTCTACTATTTAAAAATTGCCTTGAAACCAGCTCTTCATTTTCTCTAGCATTCTTCCAAATGAACTTGATTCCATTTGCCCACTAATATGTCTTTCTAACTGCTGCTTGCCCATCAACACTAAGCCAACACCTGTTGCATAACGTGGATTGCTGACTACCTCTGATAAGCCACCAACATATCTTGGTAAGCCCATGCGCACTGGCATATGGAATATTTCCTCGCCAAGCTCGACCATGCCCTTCATCATTGCTGAGCCACCAGTAATCACGATGCCTGATGCGATCATTTCTTCCATACCACTACGGCGTAATTCATTGAGTACCAATTCATACAACTCAACGATGCGTGGCTCTAGCACTTCCGCTAATGTTTGTACTGACAATTGACGCGGCTCGCGGCCATCAACGCCTGGCACTTCGACGATTTCACGTGGGTCAGCCAATTGACGTAAAGCACAACCATGTTTCACCTTAATGTCTTCTGCTGATTGCGTTGGCGTACGGAAAGCGACTGCAACGTCATTGGTCATTTGGTCGCCTGCAATCGGCACCACTGCCGTGTGGCGAATAGCGCCCTGCTTAAATACTGCGATATCCGTAGTACCACCACCGATATCAACTAAACAAACGCCTAACTCTTTTTCATCTTCTGTTAATACAGCAAGACTTGAAGCAAGTGGTTGCAATATCAAATCGCTCACTTCAATGCCGCAACGCTTGATGCATTTCACAATGTTTTGTGCAGCGGCTACGGCGCCAGTCACGATATGGACTTTTACTTCCAGCTTCATGCCGCTCATACCCAATGGTTCGCGCACGTCTTCTTGACCATCAATGATAAATTCTTGCGTGAGTATGTGCAGAATTTGTTGGTCAGCAGGTAAAGCAATTGCACGTGCAGTTTCAATCACACGATCGACATCCATCTGCGTCACTTCTGCATCTTTAATCTTCACCATGCCATGTGAGTTCAAACTCTTAATATGACTACCCGCAATACCTGTGTAGACATTATTAATTTTGCAGTCCGCCATCAGCTCGGCTTCTTCAAGCGCACGTTGAATTGATTGCATGGTTGACTCAATATTCACCACCACGCCTTTTTTCAAGCCGCGTGAAATATGCTGACCGAGCCCGATTACCTTAACTGTGCCCTCTGGCTGCAACTCAGCAACGATGGCAACAATTTTTGATGTACCTATATCTAGGCCAACTATCAAATTCTTATCTTCTTTTATTCTACTCATGGCTTGCTCCCTCCGTACTTACCGCACGGTTATGTCTGTTGCTTAATAATGTCAGTTGGCTTAATTTTGCTAGGTTTCAAATTACTTGGTTTTGAAGTACTGGGTTTTGAAACATTTGGTTTTATAGTTGTTGTATCTATGCTTTTATCTTCAATAACTGGCTTAACTTGTAAATCTGCTTTAACCTGTACTGGCTTACGCACCGCAAACCCATTGGGATAGCGCAAATCGGCATAAGTCACTTTCATATTCAAGCTCGCAATCGTGCGGCTATACACGCGGACAAATTTCTCTAATCTTGGCTGCATTTCAATGCGTCCTAGCTCCACCACCATGCCATCTGATGTCGTAATTTCCCAAGCGCGCCTTGGCGTAAGCGCCAAATTTGCAATTTCTAAATTAGCGGTTTTCAATATTTTGCTAAACTCACCGTATTGAGATGCCACTTCAATTACGCCATCACCCGGGCCATAAAACACAGGTAAATCACTACCAGAAGCCGCATGAAATAACTCACCATGCGTATTCACCAATGCGATGGTTCCCCAACGTGCCAATGCTTGATGCTCTTCAATTACCACTTCTAAAGTATCTGGCCAGCGGCGACGCAAACTCACATTGCGTGCCCAAGGCAATTTTTCAAAGGCATTACGTGCCTTCACTAAATCCAATGTGAAGAAATTACCTTTCAGATGCTTAGCAACAATGAGCTTCACCTGCTCACGATTAACGTGGCTAAGTTCGCCATCCACTTTCACTTCACGTAGTGGAAAAATAGGCAAATGCACCACGGCAAATAACACCGCATAAAGCATCACCACCACGCTCAACGCAAAGAGCAGGTTAGCAATCCAATTTAGCAATGTAGGTTTATCCCACATCCGCAAGCTCCAAAATACGTACGACTAATTGTTCAAAACTAATACCCGCCGCTTTTGCCGCCATCGGCACTAAGCTGTGGTCTGTCATCCCTGGGCTGGTATTCACTTCTAAGAAGTAATGATTCGCAGCATCGTCCATTAAGAAATCCACACGCCCCCAACCACGGCAGCCTATGGTTCTAAATGCCTGTAAAGCTTCTTGCTGAATCTGTGCTTCTTTTTCAGCACTTAATCCGCAAGGGCATAAATATTCCGTATCGTCACGTAGGTATTTCGCCTCAAAATCATAAAATTCATTTTTTGGCACAATACGAATAATAGGCAATGCTTGATAACCGCCGTTACCGTCGCCAATAATCCCCACGGTATATTCGCCACCATTGATGAATTTTTCAGCAATCACTAATGGGTCGGCTTCTGCTGCGACTTTATAAGCTGCTACTAAACCACCTGCTTGTTTTACCTTGCTGATGCCTAGGCTAGAGCCTTCATTAGCAGGTTTCACAAACAGCGGCAAACCTAAGCTTTTCTCGATGGCAGCAAAGTCACTGGTCGCTGTCACCAACTCAAAATCTGGCGTGATAACATTCATCGCACGCCACAATAATTTAGTGCGCCATTTATCCATACCGATTGCTGACGCCATCACGCCGCTGCCTGTGTAAGGAATATGCAACATTTCTAATGCACCTTGTATGCAGCCATCCTCGCCATAGCGACCATGCAAGTTGATAAAAACACGA
>JANLZY010000469.1:0-2147 GCA_031359365.1 Methylotenera sp.
CACAAGGCTAACAGTGTAGTGAGTAGTGAGAATTTTCCAGGACGTAATTTATTCCACAAAGCGCCACACGCCCAGCCAGAAAGCGCGATAAAGCCAACGCCTAAATACATATTTTGGTTAGTCACTCCTGTGTAACCAGTCAACCCCCAGCCATTAATAAAGGCACATGCCGCGAGTATTTGTAAGGCCAAGCCTGATAAAGTCGGGAATGTGCGATTTTGACGTAAGCCAACCCATAATAGGCCCACACCTTCAACAGCCCATGCGGCTGATGTCCAACGGCCATCTAAAGCAAGCGGCAAGGTCAGTGTGATAAAACCTATGCCTAATGCTAAAAAGCATTCGCCCAAAAATTTCAGCGTTTCGAGTTTACGTTTTAACACCCACCAAGCTAAACCTATGTAGAACACGCCAAGTGCTAACGCGCTATAAGCTAGGCCGAAATGTGAATCTCTTAGTAAAGCATATTGCAGACTAAACGCGACTAATGGTGTGCCAAAGACTAAAGTAGCGTCTACATAATCACTCGCTTTTGCCGCTTGGCGGTGAGCGAATAACACTGCAATACCTGTGAACAACAGGAAGAAAATAATCAGGAATGGCTCGGTGGTGGCAAAATTATCTGGCACGTAACTTTTCGCACCCCACAAAGTGCCAATGATAAACGTGAAAGCCCAGCCCAGCACGTTTAGCGGACGCCAGCTCTTATTGAAGGCAACATATGCAATCGCCAAATTTAGCACTAGGTAATAGCTAAACAATCCCATATGGCTACCATGCCCAGTTGAGGTGAGTACTGGTGCTAAGAAGCCGCCTGCAAAGCCCACAACTGCGAGTGGCATGGCAGATTGCTTGACCGCGATGAATGCTGAAAGAAATGCGATTGCGACCAGTAGCGGAAAAGCAGCGCCTGCGGGTATTAATTGATACAGCTTTAACGCGGCAAAAATCGTGAGGTATAAAATGCCGATACCGCCACCTTGTAGAGCCCATGAATACTCTGTGCGCTTATCGCGTAAGCGCCAGCCGACTACCAGTAAAGCAATGCCGCCTAAAGCAACTGCTGCTAAACGTAACTCAATAGGAATAAAGCCATTATCAACCGCAAGTTTGAGTAAAAAGCTTATGCCAATAAATAAAATCACGATGCCAGAACGCACGAGCGTATTGCCGCCAAATAGCCAATTTTTTGCTGCAGTAATGCCTTTCTCAATAAAGTTGGGCTCTGCTAGTTTAGTCGGTGTCCGTGTGATGGTTTTTGGCTCAGCAGCATTTGTGGTCGAAGCGCTGACTGGTTTGATAGAGACTTCTTGCACGTCTGCTGCGTGAGTATTTGGTGCTACAGAAGCCAAAACTTGCTCAGTTAAATCGTTATCAGAGCTTGTGTTGAGGGTTGTTCTGCTGCTAGCCTCAATCGCAGGCACAACGACCATACTAGGTGCCTCAGTTTTAAGTGCAGCTAGTGGCGATGACATATTCTGCTGCTGGCTTTCCACAACTTTTTTCAACGCATCCAGTCGCGTACTTAATCGAGTGATTTCTAGGCTTAATTTTTCAGTTTCTCGCTCAACCTCTCTAATTTTGGTGTTTATATTTTTGGAAAAAAATAGTGAGAAAAAGCCCGCTATACTCCCAACTATGATGAATACCCCCAATAACTCCAGCATAAAAACTGATGAATCCATGATTTCCCCCTAGCTTCTCTTGTTATGTTTGTGTCTGAGTTTTTGTTTTAACGATTTTTCTATCAAAAACTCGCCTTGTTTCAAAAGTCTCTTTTGAAAATCCTACGCCCTGCCATTGCATTAAACGCTTTAAAGCAAAATCAAACATTAGCGGATTGTAATTGCGTAATGTTTGCAAAAATAATAAATGTGATTCTTCCAGCAGGCCCTCGCGGTAAAGTTGCTTGGTGGAAACGAGCGGCAATATGGCTGGTAGCGGGTAATCAGTGCCGTTGAGTAAGCGGCCGTGCCAATCTGTGCGAGATAAAAGAGGCTTAATGACCCATGCATGGTTGAATAAAGTGATTGCGGAAATTTCGCCGAATACTAAATTCTGATAAGCAGGTGTGTCCATCATGCGTGTAAACAACTCAAAACTTTTTACCGTTTTGTTCTGGTGGTCTAAGTCATCGTCCTGTCCAT
>JANLZY010000475.1:0-2456 GCA_031359365.1 Methylotenera sp.
AATCGAGCTGCTATTTTTGAGCGATTTCTTTCAATAATTCTGAAGAAATATCCATAGGCACGTAAGTTTTTAGCTGTGTTTGTGAGCTCAATAATATACGCGTTTTTACACTCGCGCCGCTTCCAGGCTCAATCACTATACTCAAATCAGGAATAATCGCTGCAAGGTCTTGAACGACTTTTCTCAACAATCGCGTTTCAACGCGAGTAGGATAATACTCAGCTGTTTTGGTGATTGCCTCGAACAATATTGAGCCAGTTTCATCATAAAACCATTTACATGGAATAGATTTTTGCGGCTGATTTAGCCCATGCAAAACGTCTTGATAAAAATCAACATTGAATTCAGTTTCGTTAAACTCTTCAGTAATGTGTAGGGCTTTATTCATTTAATTATCTTATATAAAAGTGCTAATTACTTTTGTTAACTAACGCACTGAGCGACTAAAAATTCGGCTTTAATCTGCAAGCCTAAGCCCAGTAAATTGCCAGCGCTGATGTGGGTAAAAAAAGTTACGATAAGTAAGTCGCGTATGATCTTCTGCAGTCGTTAAGGATGAGCCGCGCAACACGTATTGGCCATTCATGAACTTGCCATTGTATTCACCGACCGCGCCGGGGGTGGTTCTAAACCCTGGGTAAGCCACATACGGGCTTGCGGTCCATTGCCAAACTTCACCATATAATTGCTGGAGATTGGCTGTAGATTGCTCATTGATACTCGCAGCAAATTCCCATTCAGCTTCAGTAGGCAAGCGCTTGCCGGCCCATCTAGCAAAGGCATCTGCCTCAAAAAAACTGATATGGCACACTGGCGCAGCTAAATCTACAGGCTGCAAACCATACACGCCATAAACAAAATAACTCCGTTTTTCTTGCGAATTTAACGCGTCTTGCATTTCTGCTTTTTGCCAATAAAGCGGCATTTGCCACTGTTCTTGTTTGACTGTTTTCCAGCCATCGGCCAACCAAAATAATGGATTGCTATAGCCACCATCTTCTATAAAAGTGATCCATTCTGCGTTAGTGACTAGATGATTAGCTAACTGAAAAGGCGCTAAAAATACTTGATGCGCAGGCGTCTCGTTATCAAAAGAAAAATCAAAATCTGGGTTAGTCATATCATGACCAATTTTGACTAAACCACCATCAAAATCTTGCATCTCTGGATAGTGATTACTTACTCTATCGCTACGCAACTGATGATTAATCATTTGATTATCAATATTCAAATAAGCAGGATTAAGTGGGTTTTGCGATAGATTAAATAAAATATCAGTGACGAATAGCTCTTGATGCTGCTGTTCATGATGTATGCCTAACTCTATTAATTTTAGCAACTCAACATCAAGGTCTGCACTCATCGCAGCCTCTAAAGCATCATCGACTTCTTGGCGATAATCTAAAATCTCTTTTAAGCTGGGACGACTAATCAATCCACGGCTTTTTTGCGGCTGACGCTGACCTACTGTTTCGTAATAAGAGTTGAATAAAAACCGATACGGCTCGGCAAAGGTTGACTGGAAGCCTAAAGTTTTGAGTATAAATTCCTCAAAAAACCATGTGGTGTGCGCTAAGTGCCATTTACTTGGGCTGGCGAAATCCTCTGCTTGAATTTGCATATCAGCCTCAGACAAAGGCGCTGCAAGTTGCAGGGTTTTCTGTCTGGTGGAGATGAATCTTTCTTTAAGCGAATTTGTTGTGGTTGTTTGAAGCATCAGTTGCCCTAGGCAGTAACATTGATTTAATGATGAAACCAGCGTTAGGAATAGTTTTGTACTCCACACGCTTTTAGCAATAGGCTCAAACCATTAGTGTTAAACAGTAACAGCAGTATTTTTATCCCAACTCAACAGATACCATTCTGTATAGATGGTTCATTTTCCATGAATCAATTTCTTCAATAATTTGAATTCAGGCACATTACATACTTATTTATTAGCCTCTAATAAGCGCTCAAACTCATTAACCTTGACTGGCTTACTAAAATAATAGCCTTGAAAGAAACGGCAGCCAAACTTTTTAAGCAACTGAAATTGCTCAATACTTTCCACGCCTTCGGCCACAATATTGCACCGAATGGTTCTACCAATAGCCAATATCATTTTAATGATGGCCGCATCATTAGTATCTGTGAGTACATCTTTCACAAACGATTGGTCTATTTTAATTTGTGTCACCGGTAGTTTTTTTAGATATACCAGTGAAGATTGGCCAATACCAAAGTCATCTAGCGCTAATCTGACACCGATTTTTTTTAAAATATTAATCTTATGAATGACATCATCAATATTGTCGATTACGGCTGTTTCGGTGAGTTCCAGCTTTAGATAATCAGGATTGACGCCAGTTTCTTCAAGAATCACTCGAAGTTCCTGAACAAAATTCATAGATAAAAACTGCTTAGCACTAATATTAATCGACAAGCGCACTTGGTTCATAACTGGTGAGTTTTCC
>JANLZY010000476.1:0-3637 GCA_031359365.1 Methylotenera sp.
TGGAAAAGCTTAAGCAAGCCAAAAGCTATAATTGCCACCCTATTAATTTTGACATTTCCACTCGCAGATGCAGTCATTGGTAGAGCGTATTTAAAAACAAAATGTAGGGAAGGTACGCACATAGTCGTAAAACGAACTATACCAAACATTGAAGCCATTTTTTTAGATGGAGGTATAACGGATGACTCACCGAGCTATTATGGTTATAAAATCATCGAAGATAAGGGATATTTTTCAAACCCATGGGTTAGACGAGCCACTGAATCTGGTGATCCAAAAAACGCGATCATTGAGAAAAAAGTAGAAAAGATAGCCGAGTATGGCCTTTGGACTGACGGGCTACCTAAAACTTTTTGGTTGGATGCTGAACGTTATACCGTTAACAATAGATTTAAAACTGAAGAGCTTGGGAGCTTTATTTGGTATTCATTTCGAGGAGGCTGGGCTGAACGTGTTGTAATGACATTTTCTGATGCAGGGCCTTCTCGCGTCGCAGAGTGCGGTGATGCTGAGGCAGAATTACCAAAAATAAAAGAATTATTACATGCTACTTTACAACCCTCACATACGGCGCAATAACTGTTAGGCATTGTGCCTTATGTGAGAGGTCGCTTTCGCGCGACTGGCGAGTTACTTTGCTTTTGCTTGCTCAAAAGAAAGTAACCAAAGAAAAGAGCACCCCCTCCCGCTCGTTTCCTGCACTACTCAGCTTCATGGGCGGCAATCGGAAACTCGCCAATAAAATCTCTTGGCTCAAACAGCCGCTTGCCGAAAACTCCCATAAAACTGAGCAGCGCAGGCGCGGTAGCAGGGGATTGTAGGTCAAAAGCATTGATGTTTCACATGTGTTGGGTTAACGCTTAACTCTTTCAAATGCTATCAATCAAGGTAGGGCGGGTAACTTGTTACCCACGCGGTGAATGTTGCAAATGTCGCTACGCGTGGGTTCAAGAACCCACCCTACTGATTCTTAATTCTTACAAGAGTCGTCATTCCGACGAAAGTCGGAATCTAGTGACTTTTTATTCTTAACTCATAAAATTGTTTTAACCCCATAGGGATAGATTGACCGTTTAACTCCCTAATGACACACTTATCACATGAGTGATATTTTAGTTTCCGATGAAGATTTAATGCGCAAATTTTGTGCGGGTGATAGCAAGGCTTTTCACACTTTGTATATGCGGCATGAGAAGCCGCTTTATCGGTATTTGCGGCGTGTGTTGGGTGTTGGTTTGGTGGCGCAGGTGGATGAGGTGTTTCAGGATACTTGGATGCGATTGGTGGATGCGCGTGATAGTTGGCAGCCGCGCGACGGTGTGGCGTTTAAGACTTGGCTTTACACCTTGGCGCATTATCGTGCGGTCGATATTTTGCGTAAAAGTGGGCGTGAGGTGTCAGCGGATGAAGGTTGGCTAGACGGTGACAGTGAAACAGCTTGGCAGTTATGGCCAGCATCCAGTGCAGAGCAGCCTGAGCAACAGGCATTTTGGCGAAAAGCGGGGCAGCAGCTTTTGCATTGCTTAGAGGGTTTGCCAGCGATGCAGCGCGCAGCATTTTTGTTGCATCATGAGGATGGTTTGAGTTTGCATGAAATGACGCAGGTGCTAAATGCTGAGTTCGAAACGGTTAAAAGCCGTTTACGATATGCCTTGTCTAAACTGCGTTTATGTATGGGCGCGCATTTGCAGCCTATTTTGGAAGCGGATGCGACTTCATGAGTTTGCAAGATCAACATTTACAGCAAGCAATTAAACATGCGCCAGATCGTGAGCTAACGCCAAGTAATGCTACGCGAAAGGAAGTATTGGCTTATGCGGATAACGCCTTAAAGCAAACCCGTGAAACCTGGCTTACTCGACTTTTTAACATTTGGCGTGAATGGTTTGGTGCCAGCTGGCATATCACTGGTATTGGAAGTGCTCTGGCTACGGTGTTGGTTGTGGTGATATTTTGGCATGAGATGCCAGATGATTCGATGCGGAAAGTGGCTGCATCAGGTGACAAAACGGAAGTAAGTGAAAGCGCGGAGATAAGTGCGGTAGATGGCGTGACTAGTTCTGTAGATAAGCGCGTTATAACAGAGGCTAACGTTGAAAAAATCTTACAAAAGAAATCAACTCAAGTTATCGCGCCTCGCAAAGAAACCCCCTCATTGTCTGTGGTTCCACAGGCGCCTGCGCCTATTCTAAAAGAATCCCAAGCACCAGTCGCAGCGGCGCCTGCAGAAGCGTCAACGCCAGGTTTGCAAGATAATGCTGTGGTACAAAGCGTGCCTGCAGGAATTATTAGTTTGTCTGAAACTGCACAGCCTTTGCCAAAAGTAGCATTAGACAAGAGCTTAACTTCTTCAGCAAAACTTGATGCAAGAGTATCTAAGCCCATCTCACCAAAAGACGGTGTTGCTGATTTATTGGTGGAAATCAACTCTGATGGTGGTGTTGTAACTGCAAATAAAGATATTCAGGCATTGAAGTTGCGACTACTGGCATTAGATGAGCAAAGCATTCAAGCTAATGGCGCTTGCCTACCGCCAAGTCAGCATCCTGTTGTGTTAGACATTACTACTGGATATAACATTGAAACACTCCGTGTGTGCAATGTTTCTACGTCATTGTTAAATGAGGTGGAAGCTTATAATCAAACCATGCGTAATTGGCATGCTAAGCATGAAAATAAATAGCATTGCGATGAATCAGAGTTCGGGAGTGGGTTGGTTAAATAAAAAAATTTGAAGAATGGATCGTCATGCTGGGGGTTAAGCCAATAATGCTTTCACATCTTGAATGTTAGCACGCTCTGCATTGCTTCCATCGGCGGCACGCTTGGTTGCTACTCTTATTTCATCCACTTCAAAAACGCTTAACTTAATGACGCCCGTTGACATCTCTAGTGAAAAAACAGGTACTTTTTTACGGTGCTCACCTTTTTTATCGCGTTTACCATCGTTCATCACGCGGTAAGTTTTTTCATTGGTTTCAAACGGAATGTCTTGGTTAAGCAGAAACATTTCTACTTCTTTTAAGCTATCTGCAAACAAATGAATATGCGTTTCTGAGCCTAATCCAGCCGTGCCATCCAGCACTGAACCAGTTAAATAGGGGTTGAATTTCTCTAATAATTTCATGGTGAACAGCGCGTTTTTACGCAGTTCACGTAAGTTTTCTGGCTGTTCATCACTTAAAAAAAGTGCATTGTAGAGTTTTAACTCTTCTTCAATTTCTGCATTCGAAGGCAATACGTCGCCATCTAATGCGCCAGCTTGTCTACCTGCTTTTTTCTTTGCATAGGCGTAGTCAGAAATACCGTCTTCCGCCATCATTCTGGCGGCTGATTGCGCAATCAGTTGTCGCAACTGCTGAAGATTTTCTTTTGCCATGATAGAAGGATTTACGGGTTAAATTAATTGCTTTAGTTTGAATTTAATAATTTAGCTGCGTTACTCTGAGCATCAGAGTGTCCACTTGAAGGTGGCGGGCTGGGGTTTGTTGGGGTTGGCTTAGCAGGCAATACTATTTCAGGTTGCAATATTTGCTGTGGCTGGTTTGTGAGTGGTGAGTTGAAGCTTGGCTCTTCATAATTTTGGCTGCCATCTAATAATGGCGGTAAATCAGCTTCGACTAATGTCGGTGGGTTT
>JANLZY010000481.1:0-2333 GCA_031359365.1 Methylotenera sp.
ATTGAGTATGCCGTTGCTGCTTTAGGCACAGCCACTACACCGTTTCACATTACCAAGCTAATGCGCCAAACGGATGAAGTTGTGTTTTGCTTTGATGGCGACAAAGCGGGTTTAGCTGCCGCATGGCGTGCAGCCATGAACGCGTTACCTGCTTTGACTGATGGCTTAAAGTTATCTTTTCTATTCTTACCAAAAGAGCATGATCCAGATTCATACGTACGCGAATTTGGTAAAGACAAATTCGAGTCGGAAATCAAAATCGCGATGCCGCTCTCACAATATATTCTTAAGCATTTAAGCGAAGATAATCCATTGCAAAGCCAAGAAGATCGTGTGCGATTTTTGAATGAAGCCGAACCGATTATGCAACAAATAAACGCCCCGCGCAGCGCCATGTATTTACGCAAAAAAGTGGCAGAACTGGCCCAATTATCTCTTGAAGAGATGCATAGTTTGCTTAAGTTACCTAACTTGAATAAAGCACCAGTACAGGCAAGACCTAAGCTAACACGTACGACAAACTCCTTACAAAAGCGCTTTTGTTTGATGCTATTAATGCAACCAGAAATGGCAAGTTCTGATGATTTGTTATGGGTAGTAGGCAATTCAGATGAAGAACTATTATTGCGGCACACTATTGAAATTTGCCTGCTTCATCCTCATTCTAAACCAGTAGTAATCATGCGTGAGCTTGAAAGTAAAGTGAATGCGCAGATGCTACGAGAGTTAGAGCGTGAGTTAAATGTATTGGATGAAACCTTAGATTTCGCGCTTGAGCTTGCTGGTGCTAGGCAACAGTTACAGGATGCTTATGCACAGAAAAATGAAAGTCTATTATTAGCGCAAATTAGCGAAAAACCCCTAAGCGCGCTAACAGAAAATGAACGTACCTTATTGAAAAGTTTAGGCAATAAGCCTAGTCAAAATAGGGGTTAATTCTGTTATAATCGAGGGTTGTAAAAAATCAAATTCACCTGATGCATGTGTCATCTGCATAGGGTAATTGCATAAATTTAGAGGTAAGCCATGGCAAGACCAAAGAAAAGCGACCAGTTAGCAGAAAAAAAGAATGCAGAATATGTAAGCCCAGAGCTGCAAGAAGCTAATGCGGAAGAGCGCCGCACGCGCCTAAAAACGCTGATTGTATTGGGTAAAGAGCGTGGCTATTTAACCTACGCCGAAATTAACGATCACTTGCCAGATGATGTACAGAATTCTGAGCAAATTGACGGCATTATCGGCATGATTAACGATATGGGTATTCAGGTGTACGAAGAAGCGCCTGATGCTGAAGTGTTGTTAATGTCAGATGCACCAGCGGCAGTGACGGACGAAGATGCGGTTGAAGAGGCTGAACAAGCGTTAGCAACAGTAGATTCTGAGTTTGGCCGTACGACTGACCCTGTGCGTATGTATATGCGTGAGATGGGTACGGTTGATTTGTTGACGCGTGAAAGCGAAATTGAAATTGCACGCCGTATTGAAGATGGCTTAAAACACATGGTGCAAGCAATTGCTGCGTGCCCAACGACCATTGCTGCTTTGTTGGTAATGGTCGATAAAGTTGAAAATGATGAGTTGAGCGTAGATGATCTTGTTGATGGCTTGATTGATTCTGACATTGGCTTAGACGATGCGATGACGGTAGAGACAGCCGAAGAAGACGAACTAGAAGCTGAAGAAGATGAAGACGACGATGAAGACGGTGCTAAAGCCGCAGCGATTTCGGCAGAAGCATTAGCTAAATTAAAAGAAGAAGTGCTAAAACGCTTTGCAGTAGTGCGCGCGGCGCATCAAAAAATGACACCTATTCTAGCGGCTAAAGGTTCGCAAGATCCAGAGTATCAAGCGCTATTATCTGAAATTTTAGAAGAATTAACTGCCTTTAGATTTTCAGCAAAACAAGTTGAAGGTCTATGTGACCAAGTACGTGGACTAGTTGAAACTGTGCGTGGTCATGAGCGTAAAGTGCTAGATTTCTGTGTAGAAAAATCGGGCATGCCGCGCTTGCATTTCATTAAATCATTCCCAGGCAATGAAAGTAATTTGGGTTGGTTTGCAGAAGAATTAAAGGCAGATAAGCCTTACGTAGAAAAATTAACACGTTACAACCACTCTGTTTTAGATCAACAACAACGCTTGATTGATTTAGAAGCTAAAGTCGGTATACCAATTAAAGAGCTTAAAGAAATCAATAAGCAGATGTCTACGGGCGAGGCACGTGCACGTCGTGCTAAACGCGAGATGATTGAAGCTAACTTACGTTTAGTGATTTCGATTGCAAAAAAATACACCAACCGTGGCCTGCAATTTCTTGATTTGATTCAAGAAGG
>JANLZY010000509.1:0-1986 GCA_031359365.1 Methylotenera sp.
GGGTGGCATGGAAATGTGGCTCGCTTCATTCAAGATCACTTTGCCGTGGACCTTGAAACACCGACAAGCTGACCATGAATGCACTAAACCTGCTGCTGAAATGCCGAAGCTGGCGTACCCTAAGCCAGATGGTGTATTCAGCTTTGATAAGTTGAATTCAATCAGCCTTAGTAATATTGCACACGACGCTAATCAGCCTTGTCATTTACATTTAATTGATAAAAAAGTACCTATTGATATCAATTTAGCGATATTTGACTCGCCAGAACAGCGCTATTGCCCAGCCGGTGTATACGAAATTGTAAGACCTGAAGCAGCTGGAAATAAAGATGCCGTTCAGGTCCAACCTTACCTGCAAATCAACGCTCAAAATTGTATACATTGTAAGACTTGCGACATTAAAGATCCGACACAAAATATCGTTTGGGTGCCACCAGAAGGTGGAAGTGGTCCAGTGTATTCTGGCATGTAAGCGGACTTAAGCAAGTAAAAAAGCCTGCCCAGTCTTGGTGCAACAAGGCTTTTCTGCGATAATAATGTTTTGATTTTTGTCTGTAATTTTATTGGAGCCGCACAAAATGGCGCAATTTGATAATGTAAGTGTAAAAAAGAAAGCCAATATTTATTTTGATGGTAAATGTGTTAGCCATACTGTGATGTTTCCAAATGGTACACGTAGCACAATAGGCGTGATTTTCCCTAGTTCACTGACCTTCAATACAGCAGCACCAGAATTGATGGAAATCAATGCGGGTGTTTGCCATGTGCGCCTTAAAGGCGAAGAAACGACTAAAACTTATGGTGCGGGTGAAAAATTCACAGTGCCTGGTAATTCGAGTTTTGAGATTGAAGTGACAGAGACCGTAGACTACGTTTGCCACTTTGAGTAATTAATGCTTGGTGCTGCGTCGTTATTTCACACTTGCCGTACTAGTCGTACTGTCTACGTGTTCATGCCTAGCAGCACCTGCGCTTTAAGATTTAAGGAATAAAAAATGCCTTCATTTGATATTAGCTCAGAAGTCGATATGGTCGCGTTAAAAAACGCCATTGACACTGCGGGTAAACAAATTATTAATCGTTATGACTTTAAAGGTACGTCTGCCAAGGTTGAATTAAACGAAAAAGACAGCATTATTACTTTGTATGGTGATAATGATTTTCAGCTTGACCAGATTAAAGACATATTATTGCCTGGCATGGAGAAAAAAGAGCCTGACTCTACCAAGCGCTTAGAGCATAAAGATGTGCAAAAAGTAGGCGGTAATAAGGTGAAGCAAGAGCTTAAAATCAAGGCTGGCATTGATAGTGAGCTTGCTAAACGCATTGCTAAGTTAATCAAAGACAGCGGTATGAAAGTGCAAGCCAGCATTCAGGGTGATGAAGTGCGTGTGAACGGTGCAAAACGTGATGTGCTTCAAGAAGCAATTAATTTTTGTAAGAAAAATGTAACGGATTTTCCGTTGCAGTTCGGTAATTTTAGAGACTAATAATTAGTTTAGATCTAGTAATTAGCTTAGACCCAGAAGTTAAAAGCAGGTAATTCAAAGTAGGTAACAAGATGGTAGCAAAAACGCTTTACGATAAATTGTTTGATTCTCACGTAGTGACCGAAGAAAACGGCACTGCGATGATTTATATCGATCGTCATCTAGTGCATGAAGTTACTAGCCCACAAGCTTTTGAAGGCCTACGTTTGGCTGGGCGTAAGTTATGGCGTATATCATCAATCGTTGCAACAGCTGACCACAACACTCCAACGAATGGCTGGGATAAAGGTTTGTCTGGTATTGCAGACCCAGTTTCACGTTTGCAGATTGAGACATTGACTGAAAACATCAACGAATTTGGTGCTAAAGCGTACTTTCCGTTCATGGACTCACGGCAAGGTATTGTGCATGTAGTTGGCCCTGAACAGGGTGCAACTTTGCCCGGAATGACAGTCGTATGTGGTGATTCGCATACCAGTACACATGGCGCGTTTGG
>JANLZY010000020.1:0-3665 GCA_031359365.1 Methylotenera sp.
CAAAATCCAAACGACCCTCAGTAATCGCCACCACTACTTCACGTCCCATTAACTGACGTTTCATATGCGCATCAGCATTATCTTCACCTGTATCATTATGACGATAGCTGCTAACAGGCTCATGCGGTGCGAGTTTTTCTAGCCACTGCGTATAATCGTGATGCAATCCGCGCTCATCGTCATTGATAAAAACACTGGCAGTAATATGCATGGCATTGATTAGCACCAATCCCTCTTTTACGCCGCTCTCACGCAAGCATTCATTCACTTGCTCAGTGATACGAATAAACGCAACGCGGGTTGGCGGGTTAAACCATAGTTCTTTACGATAGCTTTTCATTGCTGTCTCCAAAAATTTAATTCATTGGCATTTAGTCTAATGTCACTCCGTGCTTGACACGGAATCTAGTGACTTAAAGACGCTGGATACCGACTTTCGTCGGCATGACAAATACGTTAATTGCATTGTATTTTAGCATTACAAAAAATACTAAATCCAATAAAAAAGGCCTCCAAGTGGAAGCCTTTTCAATCGCTAAACTAATCCTAGCCTTTCACGTCTATTTGCTGCACAAAAGCCTTACCTTCATTGTCTGTTGCAGTTACCTCTAATTTACCGGCTGCATCTGGCACAAAGTTAAATTTGAAATATGGGTCTTCTGCCGTACCCACGCCAACATCTATAGCTAACACTGGTTTGCCGTTATAAGTAAATTCAGCTTTTTTAATGTAAAAAGCTGGCACAAACCCTTGAGAAACCAATTCGCGCTGTAAGCCAGTGCGCATTGGGTGTTTAATGTTAAATGTGGTGGAAGTTGCACTGCCAATAGCGACTGGTTCATCAACTTTAAACTTGATCTTACCTGCACTGGCGCGGATCGCTGCTTCGTCACCTTCTACCGTACCACCACAACCGCCAGCTGCGCGAATTTCACGTGATGCTAAATATAACTTACCGCTCGCATCTTCACCCACTAAACGCACAAAAGCATCTGTTTCGAAGCGAATACGTGTGGCTAATTGAAAATTACCCAGCGCATCAGTTAAGTGATAAGTAGCAGTTAATGGAATTGGATTAGCATCGACAAACGCATACAACTTGGTGATTTTCACACCATTGGCTGCGGCATTATCTACACTGTAAGTCACAGGCACTTGCGCACCACTTTCAGCTCGGCGCGGCGCATCTATCTTAATAAAATCCACTTCTTGCATATCTCGCTTTGCAAAAAAAGCTTCTTTCATCACTGGCCATAATTTAGGGTCAGGCTCGGCAAAAGCAGAGGCGCTCGATAATAATAAAATAGCGCTAGCTAGAACACTCCATAAGGTTTTATTTAAGTTCATCATTTTCCACACTCGCAACTTTCGTTGTGCTAAATTTATTGTTATAAAAAAGCGGTTTGCCGATACGACCATTATCAATTAAGACTACTGAATGCTATTTTAGTTTTATTCAAGCGTTTGTATGTGATGCGAGTCACACAACACACATTTTCCTATCAGGCACTATAGATTGCGAAACTCTTCAAAGTTCAATTCAATGCCGTTGCCCGCAGGATCTTTAAAGTTAACTTGCCGCACGCCATTCATTAACACTCGGGTGGTATATGGCACTTGATGCGCAGTTAAATGAGCTTCGGTAGCCGGCATATCAGTGCAAGTGAACGATACATGGTCATAAGTGCCATTCACATGTAAATCTGGCGCGCCTACGCCCTTGTTATATTCAGCAATATGCACCACGTCATTATCACCAATGTACAACCAAAATCCGTAGCTAGTCGTCGCAGTGCGCGGCCCAACCTTTAAACCCACAATAGCACAATAAAAGTCACGCAACACATGCATCATTTCGCGATTCGCGCGGAGGTTAATGTGGTTTATTTCAGTGACAGGCATAATATTTCAGCAATCTAGTGTTAAGTATATTTAGACAGTTTGTGTGAAATTAGACACTAACGCAAGGTGCAGACTAAACACGCAGAGTGTTAATCACCCTCAAACTCACATAAAGAAAAAGATTTGAGTCCATTTTCCACTAAACGTTTCGAACCGCCTAAATCTGGTAAATCAATCACGAATGCGCAACCCATCACAACACCGCCTAACTTCTGAATCAACGCCGCAGCAGCTTCTGCCGTGCCACCTGTGGCAATTAAATCATCTACTAACAACACTTGCTCGCCGTTTGCAATCGCATCGGTATGAATTTCTACACGATCAGCGCCATATTCCAAAGCATAATCATGCCCGACAGTTTCAGCAGGCAACTTGCCAGATTTACGAATAGGCACAAAACCTACACCCAACTTATATGCCAGTGCCGCACCAATGATAAAACCACGCGCCTCAATACCCGCGATTTTATCTATTTTTTCATTAGTGTAATGGTGAGCAAGCGCATCAATCACCATGCGAAAGCCGATTGGATCTTTCAACAAAGTGGTAATGTCGCGAAACTGAATGCCTTGTTTAGGGTAATGTGGGATAGTGCGGATTAGGGATTTGATAGGCATGAGTTTAGAGTTTCAAATTTACGTAAACTGCCATTCATTAAAGTTGTATGGTGGGGTTTAACCCCACGCGGTGAATATTGCAAGTGCGCTACGCGTGGGTTCAAGAACTCACCCTACTTGGCTATGCGAGCTTATGGAACGATTTCATTAGATGCAAAATAAAAATTTAGGATTTTACTTACACTTAACATCAGACCAAAGAAAATAAACATCATTGCAATTATATCTACCATATCCCATGCTCTAGCCATTTTCATATACCCTTCAGAAAAGCCCAGGATAAAAAAACGAATTAAGTACGTCACAGAAATAGAAGTAACTACAGTTAAAGCACTTTTTAAATCCTCTAATTTTCTACGAGCATCCCAATAAGCAGCTTCATAATTGTAATCCCTCATTTTTTACACCCAAAAATGAAATTCGCGATCCGACAACTTGGCACATCCGCGTAGACAGTACCAACAGTACGGCAAGCGGATGTAACGACGTTATCGTGAAGCGAGTGCATTTTAAGCCGCTGGAGTTTGCGAACGAACGCGAATATGCAGCTCTCTCAATTGCTTCTCATCAACCTCATTCGGTGCATTGGTCATTAAGCACTGTGCACGTTGAGTTTTTGGGAATGCAATCACGTCACGGATTGATTCTGCGCCTGTCATCAAAGTTACTAAACGGTCTAAACCAAATGCTAGGCCGCCGTGTGGAGGTGCGCCGTATTGCAAGGCATCTAGCAAGAAGCCGAATTTTTCTTGCGCTTCTTCTTTGCTGATTTTTAGCGCGTCGAACACTTTTGATTGAATGTCTTGTTTATGGATACGCACTGAACCGCCGCCTACTTCCCAACCGTTTAACACCATGTCGTACGCTTTTGATAGCGCAGCACCTGGGTTAGTCACGAGCAAGTCTTCGTGACCGTCTTTTGGTGCAGTGAACGGATGATGCAAGGCTGCCCAACGGTCATTTTCTTCGTCATGTTCAAACATTGGGAAATCCACCACCCACAATGGCGCCCATGCGCGACCATCGACATGACCTTTATCGGGACCGACTTTTAAGCGTAACGCGCCAAGTGCTTCGTTCACCACTTTTAATTTATCTGCACCAAAGAACACAATATCGCCATTCTGCGCGCCTGTGCGCTCGATA
>JANLZY010000003.1:0-1899 GCA_031359365.1 Methylotenera sp.
ACTGAAAATTGCTCAGATTTTAAATATAACCCCCAGTAAGGTGTAAATGCCCCTACAAAGAAATAATAAATAAAGTAAAAACGCGCAAGCTTAAAATGTAAAGAGCGGTGCTGATTTTTCTGCTGTGTTAAAACACCACTCACAAGTAGTTACAGCTTAGGTATGGTTGAAGTCACATCCGCATTTTGCGCACGATGACGCAAAGCATGATCCATCAATACAAGCGCCAACATCGCCTCAGCAATCGGCGTAGCCCGCACACCCACACAAGGGTCATGACGACCCGTGGTTTGCATGGTGACAGCATTGCCATTTTTATCAATAGAACGGCGTTCTTGTGGAATGCTCGAAGTTGGTTTTAACGCCACATTCACTCGGATTTCCTGACCGGTAGAGATGCCGCCTAACACACCACCTGCATGATTCGTCACAAAACCTTGTGGCGTCATTTCATCAGAATGCACACTGCCACGCTGTGCAATGGAATCGAAACCCGCACCAATTTCTACGCCTTTCACGGCGTTAATACTCATCATGGCATGCGCAATATCAGCATCCAACCTATCAAATACTGGCTCACCCCAACCTACAGGCACTCCTTCTGCGACAACAGTAATACGTGCTCCCACAGAATCTCGCTCAGCACGAATCTTATCTAAGTAGGCTTCTAGTGTTGGCAGCACGCTGTTATTTGGAGAGAAAAATGGATTGTCGTTAACGCCATCCCAGCTCTCAAACGGAATATCAATCTCACCTAATTGGCTCATATAGCCACGCACGGTCACACCAAATCGCTCGCTTAACCATTTTTTTGCAATGGCGCCAGCCGCTACTCTAACTGCAGTTTCACGTGCACTTGAACGACCACCACCACGATAATCACGTACACCATACTTTTGAGCATACGTATAATCAGCATGGCCTGGGCGGAAGGTATCCATAATCTTGCTGTAATCTTGGCTACGTTGATCAGTATTACGTATCAACAAACCAATCGGCGCGCCAGTAGTTTTACCTTCAAATACACCAGAAAGTATTTCAACTGCATCAGCTTCTTGGCGCTGTGTAACATGACGAGACGTGCCTGGCTTACGACGGTCTAAGTCGATCTGTAAATCTTCTGCGCTTAGCTCAAGGCCTGGCGGACAGCCATCTACAACGCCACCAATGGCAGCGCCGTGGGATTCACCGAATGAAGTTAATGTAAAAAGTGTGCCGAATGTATTACCAGACATGGTGCTTTTCTCTTAGAAATTTGCGTAATTTTAACATATTGATGCTTTCATGATTGCGCTATCAGTTGACCAAGCCTTTAATCCACTGGCCATAGACTTGTTTCGCCACTTTATTTAGAAAAAAGCAGTGTAACGGCAAATTTTCCACCATTACATTCGCTTGCTGCACTCCTTTATAGAAATCTAGTGAGCTTGCAGCCGCTTCTGCGAATTCATCCTCGCCAATGTCACACCAGGTTTGCACCATCTCAGCAGTTACTTCAATATGGGTTTGAAAAGCTAAATGTTTACCGATTGCATAGGCTTGATTTTCGCAATAAACGCTTGATAATACGTGCACGGCATTGGGCGGCAAACTAAATGTCTCGCCATGCCAATGGAAACTGTTAAAACTTTCAATCTCACCAAACCAATATTTTGATGCTTCATTTTGGCTCACGGTGACTTCACCCCAGCCAATTTCTTTTACAGCGCCCTGCGTCACTGTTCCACCTAAAGCTTTGCTGATTAATTGACCGCCTAAACAATGCCCCAGTAAGGGAATATCAGCAGCATAGGCTTCTCTGATCAAACTTAATACTGGCGCAATCCAGGCTAAGTTGTCATTCACGCTCATCGGCCCGCCCATTAGCACAACACCGCTGTAGCTGAGTATTGAGCTCGG
>JANLZY010000087.1:0-2170 GCA_031359365.1 Methylotenera sp.
AAGTACCGCCTAAACCGCCTGGCCCAGGGCCATCCATCACTTCTGCTTTGCCGGAAACCCCTGACAATGTCATGCCACCAGCAAGGCTTTTCGCCATGACAATCATGTCTGGTATCACGTCATAATGTTCTGCCGCAAATAACTTACCCGTACGACCAAAACCAGTTTGCACTTCATCATAAATCAGCAAAATACCATGCTCATCGCACTCCTTGCGTAACGCTTGCATTAAAGCTGGTGGCGCGGCATAAAAACCGCCCTCACCTTGCACGGGCTCAATCACAATTGCGGCAACGCGTTTAGGATCAATATCTGCCTTGAACAACAAGTGCAACGCATTGATAGAGTCTTCAACGCTGACGCCATGCAAATCAATTGGAAATGGAATGTGATATATCTCAGCGGGGAATGGTCCAAAGCCAATTTTATAAGGTGAAACCTTGCCTGTCATCGCGCTGGTCATAATCGTGCGGCCATGAAATGCGCCAGCAAAGGCAACAATACCTGGGCGCCCTGTACTTGCACGTGCGATTTTAATAGCATTTTCTAGGGCTTCTGCACCACTTGAAAAAAAGCAGGTTTTTTTAGCGTGTTTGCCGGGTGTTAAGGCATTAATACGCTCAGCCAATGTGACATAGCTTTCATAAGGCAGCACTTGGTAGCAAGTATGGGTAAATTGTTTTAGTTGCGCTTCAATAGCAGCCACTATCTTTGGGTGTCTGTGCCCAGTATTTAATACAGCAATACCACCTGCAAAGTCGATATAACGCTTACCTTCAACATCCCATACCTCAGAGTTCAGCGCACGCTCAATAAAAAAGTTGGCCATCACGCCTATACCCCGTGGCGTGGCTGCTAAACGTCTGTTGTGTAGATCTTGATTGGTGATTGTTGTGTTGCTCATGTTTTTCCTTACTTCTATATTTCTGTAGGTCGGGTTTTAACCCGATAATATATGTTTTGTCAGGTTAAAACCTGACCTACATGTATGTTAATTTTTACTAAATTAATCGTATCCAAGTGGTTTTAAGCTCAGTATATTTTTCCAAAGCGTGCAAAGATTTATCACGACCATTACCTGATTGTTTATAGCCGCCAAAAGGCACAGTGATGTCGTCTTCATCATAGCTGTTCACATGTACCGTACCAGCTCGCAAAGCGCGCGACACCATATGCGCACGTGTCAGGTCTTGCGTCCAAACAGCTGCGGCAAGACCATACTCTGTGTCATTGGCAATCGCTATTGCTTCTTCTTCTGTATCAAAAGTAATAATAGAAAGTACTGGGCCAAAAATCTCTTCTGCGGCAATTTTCATATCATTGGTCACGTCATCAAACACAGTTGGGCTAATATAAAAACCACCAGTTTCTGTTAATACACGTTCACCGCCAGCGCGGAGTTTGGCACCTTGAGTTTTACCACTTTCTATGTATTTCAGTACATTTTCCATTTGTCCGCAATCGACGATTGCACCCATGGTGGTATTGGCATCCAACGGATCACCTGGTTGATAATCAGGCAAATTATTCAGTAGCTTTTTAACAAACTCATCTTTGATTGAACGCTCAACCAGTAAACGAGAAGGCGCATTGCAGCTTTCACCCTGATTGTAAAAAATTGAGCCGATTGAAGCCGCAGCAGCTTTATCCAAATCTTTGCAATCAGCAAAAACGATATTAGGCGATTTACCACCTAGCTCGCACCATGCGCGCTTGAGGTTGCTTTGCCCTGCCATGATTTGGATTTTCTTACCCACGCCTGTTGAGCCGGTAAAGGCTATGCAATCAACATCCATATGCATTGCTAACGGCGTACCTGCCTCTGGGCCAAAGCCTGGTACTACATTCAGCACTCCTTTTGGTATACCAGCTTCTATCGCCAAATCACCAAGTCTTAGCGCCGTAAGTGGCGACTTTTCAGAAGGCTTAAGCACGATGCTATTGCCTGAAGCCAAGGCGGGTGCAATCTTCCAGCAAGCCATTAAAATCGGGTAATTCCACGGCACGATTGCCCCAACCACGCCAATTGGTTCGCGCGTAATCATGGCCAGTGTATGGTCTGCCGTTGGCGCGATCTCATCGTAGACTTTATCAATCGCCTCACCAAACCAGCGCAAACTATTTGCAGCTGAATTGACATCAACACTCATACTAGCCGAGATAGGTTTGC
>JANLZY010000094.1:0-4013 GCA_031359365.1 Methylotenera sp.
TCATCGACGAGCACGGCGCGGCCGGCGTCGCACACTGAACTCTGAGGCAAACGATGTTCGTCATCACCTGTCCGCACTGCCGGGAAAAACGCGAAGAGGAAGAGTTCAGCTACGCTGGCGAAGCCTTCATCGCGCGACCCGGCGAACCGCAGAGCATCGATGACGCCGCGTGGGGCGATTATCTTTTCATGCGCAGCAACCCGAAAGGCTGGCACTGGGAGATGTGGGGGCATAGCACGGGTTGCCGTAAGTTTTTTGTATTAAAACGCAATACCGCTAACCACACCATAGTAGGCTCTTGGACATTAGCAGAGGCTCGTAAAATTTATGATTCAGAAGAGGCAATAGCATGAGTAACAGAATCAATCATAAAAACAGTCGCGTTGATTTAAACCGCCCGCTTACCTTTACCTTTGATGGTCAAACTTATCAAGGCTTTGCAGGCGATACTCTTGCTTCAGCCCTGCTCGCTAATGGCGTTAAAGTCGTTGCGCGTAGCTTTAAATATGGACGTCCTCGCGGCATTATTGGTTCGGGTGCAGAAGAACCTAACGCGCTTGTGCAAATTGACGTTGGCGCACGTACCACACCAGATTTAAAAGCCACTCAAGTGGAGTTATATGATGGTTTAGTGGCTGGCCGTACCAGTGGTTGGCCGTCATTAGCATTCGACCTTAAAAGTGTAGGCGGTAAATTTTCACGCTTTATGCCTGCAGGCTTTTACTATAAAACTTTTAAATGGCCAACTAAGCTTTGGCCGTTCTATGAAGACATTATTCGTCGCGCGGCGGGTTATGGTAAATCACCAGTTGAAGCTGATACAGAAACATACGACCATCAACACCATCACGTAGATTTACTTGTGGTTGGCGGTGGTGCGACGGGCTTGCTTGCCGCGCTATTGGCTGGCCGAAGTGGTTTAAAGGTTTTATTGGTTGATGATCAATCTGAACTTGGTGGCTATTTACTTTCAATGCCCAATGTATTGATTGGTGGCGTAAACGCTAGTACGTGGTCAGCTAACATCATCAATGAGTTGAAAAGTTTGCCTAACGTATCAATTCTTTCTCGCACAACGGCTTTTGCCTTGCATGACATGAACATGATTCAGGCGGTAGAACTGCTGCAGGATCATCTGCCTCATGCCGCAAGAAAAAATGCACAGCGCCGCGAACGCTTGCATCGCATTCGTGCATCTAAAGTGGTGTTGGCAACAGGTGCTTTTGAGCGCCCCTTAGTGTTCGGCAATAACGACCTGCCAGGCATTATGACGGCGTCGGCATTAACCACATATTTAAACCGCTACGGTGTGGCTTGCGGCAAAAACGCAGTGATTATGACGAGTAATGATTTAGCTTATCAAGGCGCAGTTGATTTGGCTGCGGCTGGTGTTGCGGTGACCGTGGTTGATACAAGGGAACATATCAACCCAGAGTTGGCAGCCAAAACGAATCAATTAGGTATTAAAGTGTATAGCGGATACGGCATTAGTGAGGCGATTGGGTCTAACGCTGTGCAAGGTGTGCAACTGGTTAAATTAGGTTCGTTGAAAAATGTCGTGACCGCTCAAGGCCCTTATGTGCCCTGTGATGTTTTAGCCAGTTCTGGCGGCTTATCCCCTACCGTGCATTTGTTCTGTCACGATGGTGGTCGCCCACAATGGGACGATGCACGCTTAGCCTTTGTAGTTTCTGCCAATGGCCGTGCTAAAGATGGCATTTTCTGTGTAGGTGCAATTACAGGGATATTTGCCTTACAAGAAGGTTTAGCCAAAACGCTAGACACCATTGCTGAACTTCTCACTGGCTTAGGTAAAACAATCAACAGCTCAGGATTAGCATTAGAAACAGATGAAATCTCTGTCACTCCCGCACGCCGTATATTCCATGTGCCTGATGGTAAAAATGGATATGGTGTAAAAGCGTTCGTTGATTTTCAGAATGATGTTGCAGTGACAGATATTCACCTAGCTGTACGAGAAAACTACCGTTCAATTGAACATATCAAACGCTATACCGCCTTAGGTTTTGGTACAGATCAAGGCAAGTTATCTAACGTCAATGGCTTTGCTATTGCTGCTGAAGCTTTAGGCAAAACGATTCCAGAAGTTGGTACAACCACTTACCGCCCTGCTTACACACCAGTGTCATTTGGCGCTTTAGCTGGCGCACATGTTGGCGATACTTTTGAGCCTAGTCGCTACACGGCGATGCAAGAAACGCATGTTCGTTATGGAGCCGAATTTGAAACCGTTGGTCAATGGATGCGCCCTTGGTACTTTCCTAAGCCGGGTGAAGATATTCATGCTGCGGTTAATCGTGAGTGCTTAGCCACACGCAACAGCGTAGGTATGTTGGATGCTTCGACTTTAGGCAAAATCGATATTCGCGGTAAAGATGTGCGTGAGTTTTTAAACCGTATCTATGCCAATGCATGGTCACAACTTGCGGTAGGTAAATGTCGTTATGGCTTGATGTTAGATGAAGCTGGCATGGTGATGGATGATGGCGTAACAGCTTGTATTTCAGACACACACTTTTTAATGACCACCACCTCTGGCGGTGCAGCCCGTGTGATGACTTGGCTAGAAAAATGGCACCAAACTGAATGGCCAGAGTTAGAAGTGTATATGACTTCAGTGACCGATCATTGGACAACCGCTGCTTTAGTCGGCCCAAAAAGCCGTGAGGTATTAGCCAAACTTTGCACCGACATCGACCTATCAAAAGATGCATTCAAGTTTATGGATTGGCGTGATGGCACAGTCGCGGGCGTTCCTGCTCGCGTGTTCCGCATCAGCTTCTCAGGCGAGTTAGCTTATGAAGTCAACGTCGACGCTAGTTATGGGGATTACGTGTGGAACGAACTCATGAAAGCAGGTAAAGAGTTCGACATTACGCCTTATGGCACTGAAACCATGCATGTACTACGCGCAGAAAAAGGCTTCATTATCGTTGGGCAAGATACTGATGGCTCAGTCACGCCGTTTGACTTAGACATGGCATGGGCAGTTGGTATGAAAAAACCGTACAGCTTCTTAGGTAAACGTTCACTTGCTCGATCTGACACTAGCCGCACTGACCGTAAACAATTGGTTGGTTTGTTGCCAGAAGATCCAAATGTGGTACTGAAAGAAGGTGCACAACTGATTAACTCATCAGATATTACGCCACCAGTCGCCATGCTTGGTCATGTAACGTCTAGCTATCACAGTGCATTTCTTGGTCGCTCTATTGCCATGGGCTTTGTGATTGATGGTATTAAACGCCGCGATGAAGAAGCTGACAATAAAGACACTGGCAATATTGTGTACGCATGGGCCGAAGGTAAAGCCGTTAAAGTGAAAATCGTATCGTACGTGTTTGTTGATGCAGAAGGAGCGCGACATAATGCTTAGTTCAACTACCAACACCTTAGAATTCAACCCTGTTATGCGATCACCATTGCATCCATTTGGCTTAGCTGCAAAACAAGAGAAAATCAATGACAACAAAGGCGCATGGGCGAATGAAATCCCACTATTAGGCTACATCAGCCTGCGTGGAAATTCGCAAAATGAAACATTTGTAAATGCAGTCAACTTAGCGCTAAATATCACTTTGCCAACACAACCATGCAGCATGATAAATGCAGCTTGGGGATCAATCCTCTGGCTTTCTCCAGACGAATGGTTAATCACTTGCAAACGAGACCAACGCGCGTCTTTGCAACAGGCACTGGAAGCTGCATTGGCAGGCATTCATAGCCAAGTGGTTGATAACTCTGGTGGATTTACCACGGTTTTACTTAAAGGTAAAAACGCCGGCGACGTGTTGCATCATTGCACGGTGTATGACTTAAACATGCTACAAGCAGGCAAGGTAGTAGGCACGACTTTCGGCAAATTAAGCTTATATTTACATCAACAAGATGATGGTTATAGCTTAGTGTTTCGCCGTAGTTTTGCAGATTATATCTGGCGTTATCTCGAACGCAGCGCCCTGCCCTATGGCTTTGGCATTGCTCAACCAAAC
>JANLZY010000106.1:0-13651 GCA_031359365.1 Methylotenera sp.
GCAGTTTTAAATGGGGAGGGTGGCTCTGTTGTTGTGACGGCGGATGTCGAAGAGATAAGATTTAACTCAATTGGTCGACTTGCAAATAGTGCAAGTCTCGTTAATTATAATATTTTGAACTTAAAAGGAGTTAGGCCGTTGAGTGCAGTTGCAATACTTTTAGCTGGATCACACATTCTTACACTACCTGCACTAGTAACAACTACTCTCAACGGCCTAACTCCTTTTGAGTTCACAATATTATAATTAACGAGACTTGCACTATTTGCAAGTCGACCAATTGAGTTAAATCTTATCTCTTCGACATCCGCCGTCACAACAACAGAGCCACCCTCCCCATTTAAAACTGCACCCTGCAAATAACCATCAGCATCTGCCTGCGTGGGTACAACCACTCTAACCCCCCAGTTGCTGCCGACTTTTGTAGCGATTGCGGTTGAAGAAGGCTGCGAATCAGTTACGAAAAAAGCCACTTGACGCCCTTTGTTTACAGACTCTGTTTGTGCTAATCGAATGCCATTTTGCAATGATTCGGCAATTGTTCTTGTTTTAGAATCTTGAATCCAAGTACTAAAACTTGGGATTGCATACGCAGCGATCAAGCCGAACACAGTGATAGTAACCATGAGCTCAATTAACGAAAATCCTAAATTTTTATTAACATTTTTCATATTATTTTTTTAAAAAATCATCTTGAATTAACAAGTGCCACCTTTTTTTGTAATCCAACACAAGGTGGTCGCAGAACCCCATCCAGCCTTCATTCCCAGTGTTGCTTGAGTATTAGCCTGATTAATGCTGTATGAAAAATCAGCCACTATGCCACTACCCGTTGCAGTGACTGTATAAGTACTCGCAGTTAAGTTTGAACATGCAAAGCTAAATTTACCTGCATTGGGTATTGTGTCGCATGGAGAAGTAAAAGTGGCAGTTCGATAATCACGATTATCCTGATAGAACTGCTCTAATTTAGCCCTAGTTGCCATTAGGGTACTTGTTGCATCTGGCAAGCTGGCCCTTATGATATAGTCTGTGTATTGAGGAACAGCAATGGCGGCCAAAATACCTATGATAGCAACAGTTATCATTAACTCAATTAGAGTAAAGCCCTTTTGGAAATTGACAGTTAGCATTTGTGCTTGAGTTTTTTCTTTGCAGTACATTCTACTTCCCCTTTTTACATAACTTCATCATGCTCACATGTGCTTTGAATGTCTAGGAACAGCCGACAATCGGCGAGATAAGCAGGATAAGCGGCTGTTTATTGATACTTAAATCATAAAAATCAATAAAGTGACGTCGAAAATCGAAATAAGCAAAAATGCAAAATATCATGTAGCTAACCTTTATGTTAAAATTCAATCAACAAGATTTATTGTTATTACCTGCTTTAAATATTCACCGCACTCTCATTTGAAAGCTATCAATATATGAAAAAGAATGCCGTCCATATACTATTGCTTTTGTCCGTATGCTTTACGCTGTTCGGTTGCGGCACTAAAGGTCCTTTGTATATTCCTGAAAAAGAATATCCACAGTCGACGCCTGCTAATAAATAAGCGCTTTGCCTTCCCTTAATCCAATCTAAATTGACAAGCCAATCTGTGAACTCCTTTACACTTAAAAACAATACATTACACGTTGAAAACGTAGCACTTACCAGCATTGCGGATGAATTTAATACGCCTTGCTATGTTTATTCGAAATCTGCACTGACTCAAGCATTTGAAAGCTTTAGCGCAGGCTTTAAAGACTGCGATCATTTGGTATGCTTTGCAGTAAAAGCTAACCCAAGCCTAGCAATTTTGAATTTATTTGCTAAGCTTGGCGCAGGTTTTGATATTGTTTCTGGCGGCGAGCTGGCGCGTGTTTTAGCCGCGGGTGGTGACCCGAAAAAAATCGTATTTTCAGGTGTAGGGAAAACTGAAGCTGAAATGCAAGCTGCGCTAAATGCTGAGATTTTTTGTTTTAATGTTGAGTCTGCCAGCGAGTTGCAGCGCTTAAACGATGTCGCTAGCTTTATGGGTAAAGTTGCGCCAATATCTTTACGTGTAAATCCTAATGTGGATGCAAAGACCCATCCTTACATTTCGACTGGTTTAAAAAATAATAAATTTGGCGTGGCTTATGAGGATGCATTAGACATTTATTTGCAAGCCGCCAAAATGAGTAACATTGCTATTCACGGCGTGGATTGTCACATCGGCTCTCAAATTACAGAGTTATCACCATTTTTAGACGCTTTTGATCGCGTATTAGCTCTGGTTGATGCGTTGGCGGAAAATGGTATTGTCATTCAGCACATTGACGCTGGTGGCGGCATTGGTATTTGTTATAGCGATGAAACGCCCCCTGAGTTCACTGTTTTCGCCACAGCCATGCGTGCCAAGCTTGGCAACCGTAAAGTTAAATTAGTCTTTGAACCTGGGCGCGCGCTGGTGGGTAACGCAGGTGTTTTACTGACTAAAGTTGAATATTTAAAACATACCGAATCAAAAAACTTCGCGATTGTTGATGCTGCTATGAATGATTTGATGCGTCCAGCTTTATACGATGCTTATCATGATATTCAAGCTGTGCAGCCTAGACAAGATGATACGGAAGCGCTGACTTATGAAATCGTCGGCCCAGTGTGTGAAAGCGGTGATTTTCTAGGTCATGATAGATCACTTGCACTCGTTGAGGGCGATGTACTCGCCATTATGTCAGCAGGCGCTTACGGCATGAGCATGTCTAGCAATTACAACACTAGACCTCGCGCGGCTGAAGTCATGGTAGATGGCGATCATTGTCACTTAATTAGAAAGCGCGAACAGATTGCTGACTTATTTGCGCTAGAACAGTGTCTACCATAAACCAAAACGACTATTTATGTTGCACAAGCTATTCTCTGGGTGTAAATTTATATTTAAGAGTATTTAACTCTTAAATATAAATTTTAAAAACAGTTGCTTAGAATAGGGGAAATTATGAAAAAAGTTCTTTTAGTTTTATCAGCACTATTTGCATTCAGCGCCATTTCTGCATATGCAGATGAAGCATTACCTGAGATTGCACCAGTCGATGAGGCGGCAGTTCCAGCTCTTGATACGCCAGCCGCAGACGATGGTAAGTAATTAAGTAAGCTGTTTTAAAGTCAAAAAAGCGAAGCATGATGTGCTTCGCTTTTTTATTGCCGATTGAATTATTAATCAAAAATGACAGTCTTGTTTGCATACAGCAGAATACGATTTTCAATATGCCAGCGCACAGCTTTAGATAACACAATACGCTCTAAATCACGGCCTTTTTGAATCAAGTCTTCGACTTGGTCACGGTGCGAAATACGGTCGATATCCTGCTCAATAATCGGACCTTCATCTAGCACTTCAGTCACATAATGACCAGTTGCACCTATCAACTTAACGCCACGCTCAAATGCACGATGGTAAGGTCGTGCGCCAATAAATGCTGGCAAGAATGAATGGTGAATATTAATAATTTGCTTAGGATAACGCGCCACAAAATCTGGCGACAATATTTGCATATAACGCGCTAACACGATCAAATCAATATCGTACTTTGCAAACAAAGCAAATTGATGCGCTTCGGCTTCCGGCTTATTGTCTTTCTTCACTTCAATATAGTGAAAGTCAACGCCGTAAAATTTAGCTAAGGCTTCGGTGTCTCTATGATTACTAATAATCAACGGAATATCACACACCAACTCACCGTTTTTATGGCGATGCAACAAATCAGCTAAACAGTGGTCATACTGCGAGACCATAATAGCAACACGTAGTGGTTTTTGTGAGAGCTTTAGCTGCCATTCCATGCTGAAGCGTTTTGCAATCTCGGCAAAATGCTGTTCGAAGTCAGCTGGTGAAAGGCTAAAGCCTGCCAAATCCCACTCAACGCGCATTAAAAAGAGATTGTTTTCTGCATCTTGATGCTGATCAGCGTGCAAAATATTGGCATTATGCTGATATAAAAAATCAGCGATGGCTGCGACAATACCTTTGCTATCTGGGCAGGTAATTAATAGTGTTGCCGTATTTTTAACGGCAGTGGTTTTTACAGCAAGATTATTCATATTTTAAGCATGCTTGAATTTTAAGCGCACCCTTATTTAGGTTAATATGTGCATTATACCTTAAGTGAATTTAATGATTAAAAAGTGTGTATGACAAATATCGATTCAAACAAGCCAAATCCGACAGAAATTGTATTAGCAAACCCTCGCGGCTTCTGCGCAGGGGTTGATCGCGCGATTATTATTGTAGAACAAGCATTAGAAAAATTTGGTGCGCCTATTTACGTGCGCCATGAAGTCGTGCATAACAAATTTGTGGTGGATGAGCTTCGCAGCAAAGGCGCAGTATTTGTTGAAGAGTTAGATGAAATACCTGCTGGCAGCACAGTGATTTTCAGTGCGCACGGTGTTTCAAAAGCCGTTCGTGCCGAAGCTGAATCACGCGGCTTAAACGCTTTTGATGCCACCTGCCCACTTGTGACTAAAGTACATATCGAAGTCGCTAAAATGCGTGCCGCTAACATGGAAATTGTCATGATTGGTCATAAAGGCCATCCTGAAGTAGAAGGAACAATGGGGCAAGTCGAGGGAAGCGCGGGTATTTATTTGGTAGAAACGCCAGAAGACGTAGCTACGCTAATAGTAAAGAATCCATCAAAATTAGCTTATGTGACACAGACTACACTTTCTATTGATGATGCCTCAATGGTAATTAACGCATTAAAAACTAAATTCCCAGAAATTAATGCGCCAAAAAGTGACGATATTTGTTATGCCACTCAAAATCGCCAAGATGCAGTAAAAATCATGGCCAAAGATTGTGACTTAGTAATTATTGTCGGTTCTCCAAATAGTTCTAACTCAAACCGCTTGCGTGAAGTAGCTGAAAACCAAGGAGTGGAAGCCTATATGGTAGATAACGCGAGCTACTTAAAAGCCGAATGGCTTGCAGGTAAAAAGAAAATTGGCGTTTCAGCTGGCGCATCCGCACCAGAAGTACTGGTCAATGAGGTGATTGCTAAATTACAGCAGCTGGGCGCAAGTAATGTGCAAGAATTACAAGGTGTGATTGAAAGTGTTGTATTCCAATTACCTAAAAATTTAACGCAAGCCCAGAAAACCCAATAACAAGCTTACGCAATCATCCTTTTTATTCGATATGTTTAAAACTCCCGTCTCTGCTTTGGTGTTAATTCACACCAAAGACCTGCAAGTACTGATTATGGAGCGTGCGGATAAAGCAGGATATTGGCAATCTGTCACTGGCAGCTTAGAGCAGGGTGAAACGCCAATACAAGCGGCGATTCGTGAAGTGCAAGAGGAGACTGGCTTAAATGCGACACAATATGATTTGCAAGATTGGCAAGTTTCTAATATATATGAAATTTATCCGCATTGGCGCCATCGCTATGCGCCAAACGTGACTCACAACACAGAACATTTATTTGGTTTAGAACTTCCTTCTCCGTTACCTATCAAACTAGCACCCGATGAGCATTTGCGCTATGAATGGGTCGATTGGCGAGAGGCTGCCACGCGGGTTTTTTCGTGGACAAATGTAGATGCCTTAAGTAAATTAGGTGAACGACACGGCTTAAAGTTGTAAACTACTACTTTGAAGTGAATGACTTAAATTAAGTAAAAAATCATGCAAACAGAAACTATCAGCACCGAGAGTAAAAGCATCCCAATCAAATTTGAGCGCTTTCAGGCGAGTGAAGACGCTGACTGCCAGCGCCGCATTATTGCCGCTAAAGAAAAATTAGGTAAACGCTTGGTGATTCTTGGTCACCATTACCAAAATGAAACTGTCTATCGCCATGCCGATTTCACAGGTGACTCACTCAAGTTATCTCGCTATTGTGAAACTTTAGATGCGGAATATATCGTATTTCTAGGCGTGCATTTTATGGCGGAAGTAGCTGATATTCTAAGCCGCCCTGACCAAATCGCCATTTTGCCAGACCTTGCAGCGGGCTGTTCTATGGCAGATATGGCTAACCTTGCCAAAGTTGAACGTAGCTATCGCGAGCTTAGCAAAGTACTAGATTTTGATGAAACGATTACACCAGTCACTTACATTAACTCAGCCGCCGACTTAAAAGCTTTCTGTGGCGAACATGGCGGTATTGTTTGTACTAGCACCAACGCGCCAAAAATCTTAGAGTGGAGCTTTAAACAACGCGAAAAAGTATTATTTTTCCCAGACCAAAATCTAGGTAGATGGTCAGGCTACAAAATGGGCATACCACTTGATGAAATGCCGATTTGGGATCCAGACCAACCGATGGGTGGCCTGACTGAAGTACAAATCAAAAAAGCAAAAATCTTGCTATGGAAAGGCCATTGCGCGGTGCATCAAATGTTCCGCCTGCAAAACATTACAAAATTCCGTGCTGAGCATCCGGATGGCATTGTGATTTCTCATCCTGAAGCGCCATTTGAAGTGTGCCAGAACTCTGACTACGTTGGCTCAACTGAATATATTCTCAAAACAGTTTCTGAGGCGCCAGCCAAAACTAAATGGTTAGTTGGTACTGAGCTAAATTTGGTTAATCGCTTGGCTGACCAAATGAAACCGCAAGGTAAGTTAGTGCAGTTTATGAGCCACGTCGTGTGTGAGTGCTCCACTATGGCACGAATAGACCCGCAACACTTGGCTTGGGTGCTAGAAAATTTGGTAGATGGTAATGTTGTGAATCAAATCAAAGTGCCAGCACACGAAGCTAAATTAGCAAAATTGACTTTGGATAGAATGTTGGCGGCATCTTAATGACTGAAACGACGCCATGTGCGCTATGCGCACCTACGTCTAGCGTCATACTTTGGCAAGACGATTTCTGTCGTGTAGTGTTGCTTAATGACGCGGATTATCCAGCCTATTGTCGCGTAGAGCTAATCGAACACATCAAAGAAATGACTGATTTAGCGCCTCTGCAGCGTGCACGCATGATGAAGACGGTGTTTGCGGTAGAAACTGTGCTTAGAGAGATTTTTAATCCAGATAAAATCAATTTAGCTAGCTTGGGCAATAAAACACCGCATATACATTGGCATGTGATTCCGCGCTTTGAAAACGACAGACATTTTCCAAACTCTCACTGGGGCGATGCTATGCGTGATGGCAATTCTGTTGCGCTTGATGGGGTTGCGATTAAGAAGTTGACTGAGAAAGTAAGCTCATTAGTCGAATGTGCATTGAGTTCAGCTTAAAGGCTAAATAACTAGACGCTCAACAATTTTGCCATTGATTAAATGGCTCTCAATGATTTCGTCTATGTCTTCATTATCAACAAAAGTATACCAAATCGCTTGTGGATAAATCACCAATAGCGGCCCTTCGCCACAGCGATCTAAACAACCCGCACGATTGATACGCACTTTGCCTTCACCACTTAAACGCAACTTTTTAACGCGCGACTTCATATGGTCAAATGCTGCTTCTGCACCTTTATCCATGCAACAGGCCGCCTCATCAGCACGCTGATTGAGGCAGAAAAATACGTGGTGTTCAAAATAGTTGGTCATTTTTAAATTTATTTATTCTCAATTTATAAAAATTACCTAATTAATTCTGCTTCAAAATTGTAATAGTCAAGAAGGAGAACAGCAGACAGTACGATTAGTACGGCAAGATGAATCTAACGCAGAGTATTGCAATTTTCAAGCAGAATTATTCGGTGGCGAGGCTGTCTTCTTTAGTAAACGTCCAAGTGCGCGTAATGCTCAAAATGTCTACTTCTTTGTGCATATCATCTGAAAACCTAGAGTACGGCGCAGCAAGCTCTACGATGTGTTTAGCAGCTTCATCTAACACCTTATGTCCTGAACTGCGATTTATTTCAACCGACTCAATCGAGCCATCGGCTTTAATCGACACCGTCAATTGCAACTGACCGTACATTTTCAAGTTTTTAGCTGCTTCTGGATAATTGAGATTACCTACTTTCTCTACCTTTTGCCGCCAAGATTCCACGTATAGCGCATCTCTGTATTTTTGAGCTCGTGCACCTATGAATTTACGCTTTGGGCGCTTTTGGTAATCATCTTGCTGTTTCGCAATCAGCGCTTCTAGTCTATCCATTTCTAAGGCCGCGGCAGTTAAATCACTCATATTCAGCTTTTTATTTGGGTTTTCTTGGTTACCCATATCTGCTTCTTTAGCTGTGGCTTTTTGTGCTGGCGCAGACTCTACTTTATTCGTCGACTGCAATTGCGTCATTAACTCTTGCGCCTGCTTTTCTAACTCAGCGATATGTTTTTGCTCTTTAGTTTCTTCTGCCGTCATTTTAGCCGCTTTTTTACCAGACTTCACTTCAGCCATCGGCTTCAATGTGAACTCGGCTTTTTGCTGCTTGATAGCGGGTAATGCAGATTTCATTTTGCGATTTTGGTCGGTATTGCCTCCACGGTCCAAATCAGCCTGTGCCAACACATCGGCTTTATCTGGCTTAGTGAGCGTTTTAGCATTCACCAGCATGACTTCTAATGTGGGTAAATTGTCTTTAATTTTTTTAAGCTCAGGCTCAAAGTGAATGCTCAATATAACTGCATGCACCAATAATGAAATCCAAATCGCCATAGCCATTACACTCATCGTTTGTACCTTAACGATAAGTGAATCTACCATGCCCGCTTGTTTTTTCTTAATGGGTTGAGCCAAGTTCTAATCTACCAAAATCTACAATTGCGAAATCTAAAATGCGAATAGCTTATTTGATGGCATCTAATATTTTCTGATGTACGCCACCAAAGCCGCCATTGCTCATCACCAACACATAATTGCCTGGTTTTGCGGCCTTAGCAATGGCTGTCACCATCGCATTCAAATCCTCATATACCGAGGCTTTAGCTTTTATGGTCGATAAGGCCTCTGCGGCATCCCAACCCAGATTTGCGCCATAACAAAATACTAAATCAGCTTCTTTCAAACTGGCTGGTAATGCATTTTTCATCACGCCCAGCTTCATTGTGTTAGAGCGCGGCTCTAACACTGCCAATATGCGAGCTTTACCCACCTTGCTGCGTAAGCCTGCCACCGTGGTTTCAATAGCTGTAGGATGATGCGCAAAATCATCATAAACAGTAATGTCGTTCACCACGCCTTTGATTTCCATACGGCGTTTTACATTCTTAAATTCGCTAAGTGCCTCAATGGCAATACAAGGCGCCACACCTACATGGCGAGCAGCGGCAATCACAGCAAGTGCATTCATACGGTTATGTTCGCCGAGTATATCCCAGCTTAAATTGCCCTGACGCTCACCTTTAAAGACCACATCAAAACGACCCTGTGCATCGACATTTTGTATTTCCCAGCCATCACTTGGTTTTGATTGACCCGTACCAAAGTACTCCAAGTTACTCCAGCAGCCTTTATCAATTACGCGCTGCAAGCTCTGTTGCTTGTTGCTGACCACTAAACCTTGTTGTGGAACAGTGCGCACCAAATGATGGAATTGTTTCTCAATCGCTGCTAAATCATCAAAAATATCCGCATGATCAAATTCAAGATTATTCAGCACCGCTGTGCGTGGGCGGTAATGGACGAATTTGGAGCGTTTATCGAAGAAAGCCGTGTCATATTCATCAGCTTCAATCACAAAAAATGGAGAGATGCTTTTGTTATCCTGTTTCGGAGTTTGCGGCAAACGGGCAGAAACGCCAAAATTCTCTGGCACGCCACCTATCAAAAAGCCTGGTGCTAAACCCGCATACTCCAGCACCCAAGCCAACATAGAACTTGTCGTCGTTTTGCCATGTGTACCTGCAACTGCCAGCACCCACTTGCCTTGCAGCACATTTTCAGCCAACCATTGCGGACCAGAAATATAAGGTAAGCCTTGGTTTAAAATCTCCTCCATTAATGGATTGCCGCGTGAAACCACATTACCAATCACATAAATATCAGGGTTAAGCTTGGTTTGCTCAGGCGAGAAACCTTCAATCAGCTCAATGCCTTGCGCCTCAAGCTGCGTGCTCATTGGCGGATAAACGTTAGCATCACAACCTGTGACGCGATGACCCTCCTGCTTTGCCAGCACCGCAATACCGCCCATAAATGTACCGCAAATACCTAAAATATGAATGTGCATTGATTATTTACTTTTGTAATAAGGTTCTTCATTAAATTCTTGAATAAATACTTCACGGTCTTTACTTAAGAGCTGTTTTGCCGCATCTACTAATATGTGTTTAATTTTCGGTTGACTATATTCATTGGTACTTGCAGTCACTGAAAAGTATTCTCCCAAAGCATTTTTGCAAACTCTATCTATCTTAATACTTGATAAAGAAGAGAATCTATATTCTGGCAAATCCCATTTTAATAATATCGTTGCATTTTTAGCTTGGAAATTATACTTTGCATCTTTGTTACTCAGTTCTAAGGCAATAAATAACTTTTCAGCCTCATTGATTAAAAAGTTTAAATGAGGCTAAAAAAAAAGAAACTCATGCGCTAATAAGAACAATACTGGAGCAGCTAACAATACTGTTGATTCAACTAATTCCATTTTATTTTGAATAAGCAGATATATGAAATAGCCCAGTATAGGAATAAGTGCACATGCTTTTTTTATTAATTGGTGCTTATCAAATAATCGTCTTTTATTTATAGGTATTTCTTCGAACTCAAATCCAAGATAAAAGTATCTAAACACTAGATAAGCAACAACGCATAAAAACAATCCAATTAAGATAGCAAAAGCCGAAATAGTATTACCTATCATTCATTATAAATTAGGCGCCAACCAGCGCTCTAAATATTCTTTAGACAGGTTTCTACGTTTTGCCATATCTTCTAATTGATCTGTACCAATTTTATCTACGCTAAAATATTTAGCCTCTTTGTGCGCAAAATAGAAGCCTGAAACAGCAGCGGCGGGCTGCATAGCGAATGATTCAGTCAGCGTCATGCTGATTTCATCGCATTGCAAGAGATTAAACATATCAGGCTTAACCGTATGGTCTGGGCAGGCAGGGTAACCTGGGGCAGGTCTGATGCCTTGGTATTGCTCTTTAATAAGCGCATCAACGCCTAATTTTTCATTGGCTGCATAACCCCAAAAATCTGTACGGATGCGTTCGTGCATGTATTCAGCGAAAGCTTCGGCTAACCTATCAGCCAGAGATTTGAACATAATGCCACTGTAGTCATCATGCGCATCTATGAAGCGTTTTTCGATTTTTCCTATGCCTAAACCTGCGGTGACGGCAAATAAACCGATGTAGTCAGCCACACCCACTTGTTCGTCATTCCGACGAAAGTCGGAATCTAGTGTATTAAGTCGCTGGATACCGACTTCCGTCGGTGTGACGGGGGTTTTAGGTGCAATAAAATCCGCCAAACACTGGTTAGGGCGCGGCACTCCGTCAATCACTGGTTTTACGCTTTGCTGGCGCATGCCGTAATAAGTAAACGCGACTTGACTACGTGTTTCATCCGTGTAGATTTCAATATCATCGTCATTCACTGTATTGGCGGGCATGAGGGCAATCACGCCGTTTGCGCTTAACCAACGGCCGTCGATGATTTTTTTCAGCATCACTTGTGCTTCGGCAAATACCTTAGTGGCAGCTTCACCGACTACGTGATCGCTCAAAATGGCTGGATATGCCCCTGCTAAATCCCAAGTTTGGAAGAACGGCGCCCAATCGATGTACTTGGCGATTAAGCTTAAATCAATGTTTTTAAACACTCGGCGACCGATAAACTTTGGTTTTACTGGTGCAAATTCGCCTGCAAAACTCAATGCCATTTTGTTTTTACGTGCGTCAGCAAGCGTGAGTAATGGCACACCTTTTTTATTGGCGTGCTGAGTGCGTGCTTTTTCGTAGTCTGCTTGAATCTCGGCTAAATAAGCGCCGCGCGTTTCTGGTGTTAGCAGGTTTTGCATCACAGAAACTGAACGTGAAGCGTCTGGCACATAGACAATAGGGCCATCATAATATGGCGCGATTTTTACCGCCGTGTGCGCACGAGAAGTAGTCGCGCCGCCAATTAATAGCGGCATTTTCATGTCTTTAAAATACGGGTCACGCTGCATTTCTTTAGCGATGTGCGTCATTTCTTCTAGGCTTGGCGTAATTAAACCGCTCAGGCCAATAATATCGGCGTTCTCGGCTTTTGCCATGGCTAAAATCTCGGCTGCTGGCACCATCACGCCCATGTTGACCACTTCAAAGTTATTGCATTGCAACACGACGGAAACGATGTTTTTGCCAATATCATGCACGTCACCTTTGACGGTGGCGATGACCATTTTGCCTTTAGCCTTAGACTTTTCACCTGTACGGGCTTCATCGGCAGCTTTTTCGGCTTCAATATATGGTATTAAATGCGCAACGGCCTGCTTCATCACTCGGGCAGATTTTACCACTTGTGGTAAGAACATCTTACCTTGCCCAAACAGGTCGCCCACTACGTTCATGCCAGCCATAAGCGGACCTTCAATCACATGAATAGGTCTGCCACCACTCGCTTCAACAGCGGCGCGCGCTTCTTCAGTATCCTCCACAATAAATTCAGTGATGCCGTGCACCATGGCGTGGCTAAGGCGCTTTTCAACAGACGTGGGCGCATCTGGCGTACCGCGCCACTCAAGCGTTGCGGCTTCTTTTTTGCCACCAGCAACCAATGATCCTGCGATTTCAATCAGGCGTTCAGTTGGTGCGAGCAGATTGTCAGGGTCAGTAATGCGATTAAGCACCACATCTTCTACGCGTTCTTTTAGCTCGGGCGCAAGGTCAACATACACGCCCATCATGCCTGCGTTGACAATACCCATGGTCATACCCGCTTTAATCGCATGGTATAAAAATACGGTGTGAATCGCTTCACGCGCAGGGTCATTGCCACGGAAGCTAAAGCTTACATTTGAAACGCCGCCTGAAATTTTGGCATGTGGCAGGTTTTGTTTAATCCAACGCGTGGCTTCAATAAAATCCACTGCGTAATTATTGTGCTCTTCAATCCCAGTTGCAATAGCAAAAATATTCGGGTCGAAAATAATGTCTTCTGGCGGAAAGCCAGTACCTACTAATAAATCATAAGCGCGTTTACAAATTTCTATTTTACGGGCGTAAGTATCAGCTTGGCCTTTTTCATCAAACGCCATCACAATGACAGCTGCGCCATAACGACGACAAAGTTTAGCTTGGCGTAAAAATTCTGCCTCGCCTTCCTTCATCGAGATTGAGTTCACAATCGACTTACCTTGCACGCACTTTAAGCCGGCCTCAATCACTGACCATTTGCTTGAGTCAATCATAATCGGCACGCGCGCAATATCAGGCTCACTGGCAATCAGATTTAAAAAATGCGTCATGGCTTTAACAGCATCCAGCATGCCTTCATCCATGTTGATATCGATGACTTGCGCGCCGTTTTCTACCTGCTGACGCGCGACAGAAAGCGCTTCATCGTATTGCTCATTAATAATCATGCGCGCAAAGGCTTTACTGCCAGTGACGTTGGTACGTTCACCCACGTTAACAAACAAAGAGTTTTCATCAATTACAAACGGTTCCAGCCCTGCTAGGCGGGTATAGTCAGGAATCACTGGCACTTGGCCGTAGCACCGATTATCAATCTTATCTCACTCAAACGGGTGGCCAGCAGAATTACCAGCTTGGAAT
>JANLZY010000114.1:0-5295 GCA_031359365.1 Methylotenera sp.
ATTTGGTGTTGCCTTTTGTGCCGCTCAAACTACTATGGCGCGGCATCAAACAAGCTGAATATCGTCAACATTGGTTGGAGCGGTTTGGCTTTTATACACTAACAGTAAAAAAGCCCGTGATATGGCTGCATTGCGTTTCTGTGGGTGAAACGCGCGCCGCTGCACCACTCATTAACGCGCTACTTAACCAATATCCTAATCATCAGTTGTTACTTACTCACACCACGCCAACAGGCCGCGCAACTAGTGATCAACTATTTGGCGATAAAGTGATGCGTGTTTATTTGCCTTACGATCTGCCATTTGCCGTGAAAGGCTTTTTAACACACTTTAAACCTGCGCTCGGCATGCTGATGGAAACCGAGCTTTGGTTTAATCTGATTGCGGGCGCTAAGGCACGAAACATTCCGTTATTGCTGATTAATGCACGACTCTCAGAGAAATCTGCCCGCGGCTACCGCAAATTAAGCAGTCTTGTTCATGAAGGCTTACAAAGCTTATCTGCCATTGCCGCACAAACTGAGCAAGATGCGGAGCGCTTAATACAGCTTGGCGCAGCTAATGTAAGTGCTGTCGGTAATTTAAAGTTTGAAGTACACCCGCCAGAAGATGCCGCTATGCGAGGAAAGCAATTGCGAGATTTATTTGGCAGCAATCGTCCAGTATTTTTAGCTGCCAGTACGCGCGAAGGTGAAGAGAGCATTATCTTAGACTCTGTAACGGCGCTCAAACTCCCGCACTTACTTACCGTTATCGTGCCACGCCATCCACAACGTTTTAACGAGGTTGAGGCATTGCTGCAACAGCGCAAGCTCACTTACCAACGGCGCTCGGCACTCGTTCAAACAGCAAATACTGATACGCGATTTATCCTAGGTGACAGCATGGGCGAGTTGTTCAGTTATTACGCCAGCGCTGATATTTGCTTGGTGGGCGGCAGTATATTGCCATTCGGCGGGCAGAACTTAATAGAAGCGATGCGTATGGCCAAACCTGTGCTGATTGGCGAACATACGTTTAACTTTACCGAAGTTTCGGAGCGTGCCATTGCGCAAAATGCCGCTTGGCGCGTAAAAGATATCAAAGAGATGCAGCAAGCGATTCAAACTTTGTTAGACAACCCGCAGAAACAGCTTGAGATGGGTCAGGCAGGGCTGGCTTTATGTATGGCATCGCAAGGCGCTACACAAAAGACTTTAGCGATTATTGCGACTTATATATGAAGCTTTTGCACTCATACTTATTAACCCACAATGCCGTCATTCCCGCGTAGGCGGGAATACAGTTAAGTATTTGATTCGCCTAGATTCCCGCCTACGCGAGAATGACAACTAATTGGTATTGCCACTGTAAATTAACTACCAAATCCTTCGCGCTCAACTTCCTATTTAATCAATTAACTAACACTAAGCTCCGTCACATAAACCACTTCGCAAGCACCAGCACCTGTGTCGTCTCGCGTAAGCGAACTACGCCAATGCCAACCATCAGCGCGTTTTGCTTCGACTAACTGACCTTTTATGCTGACAATCTGTCCTGGGCGTATTTTGCTGAGCTGCCGCTTAATACTATCGTTTGCTGGAATAATATGTGTGTTAGCGGCATGAATTTCAATCTCACGTTGTGGAATGGGAAACTCATCAACATGCCAATAAAAGAAGCGGTTACCTTGAGTAATCTTAATTTTACTTAGCACTGCCTCATCTGACATTGGCCCCCAGCCAAGCGCTAGATCAGTTGGGGACAACTCCGCCTCTGTGCCCATAGAGTAATCTTCTGTCGAGAGCACTCTTGCTTTGATTGAGTAATCAGCCAGCGGTGTGAGTGTGAAGCCGTTAAACTGAAAGTCTGCAGTGCCTGTGCTAGTTTGAATAGGTTCGTCAGGTGCAATTTCACCAACGCCATGCACAACAGGACGGTGTTGATGATGTTTGTAAGCACCAAAAGCCAGCAGACACATCAACACTAATAACAACTTCTTATTCATTGCACGATTTTAACGAATAAGTTTGCTAATAGCTTTGAATGCGTCACCTTCCGCAATGCCTAGCCATTCAAACACGATAGATTCGGTATTGCTAATGATGCAGCCTGCTTCACGCATCCTTGCCAGCGCATTGGCTTTATTGGCTGGGTTGCGTGAAATCACCGCGTCCTCTGCCACAAATACTTGCTTTCCTGCACCGATTAAATCTAGCGCAGTTTGCAAAACACAAATATGCGCTTCCATGCCAGCAAGTACAATTTGCGGATGATCTCGCGTGAGTTGACGGCTAAAAGTTGGCTCTTCCATGCATGAGAAAGAGAGTTTCTCTACTGGTTTCACGTTAGGCAGCATCGCCAATAATTCGGGCAAGGTATGCCCTAAACCTTTAGGATACTGCTCGGTGATAATGGCTGAAACGGCTAAGAGCTTTGCGGCTTGAGCTAATATGCCAATATTTTTAATTGTAGATTGCAACTCATCTTGCGTCATGGCGGTGATGAGGCGCGTTTGCGTATCCACAATCACAAGCTGACTTAAACCTGCGCTTAATTTCAAAGGCATTTTTGTCATAGGTTGATTAACTTAATAGAGTTATTAAATGATAGACGTCTTAAATTAGCACACATTGTTAATGCACTAATTGTTGATTAATATCGACCAAATCTGCCTCAGCAAGTACGCCAGAAGCGGATTTCAGACGAATAATATTCACAAGATAGTTATAACGCGCTTGCAACAAATCGCGTTTCGCACTGAATAATTGCTGCTCAGCATTCAACACATCCACACTCGTGCGCACGCCCACCTCGTAACCCAACTTAGTGGAATCGACTTGGCTTTGGCTACTGATTAAAGCTTGCTCTAGCGCCTTAATTTGCGCAATGGTGGTGCTCAAGTTAAGGTATGCACGCTGTGTTTCTAATGCGGCTTGCCTACGTGCGATTTCTACATCGTCTTGCGCTTTTTGCTTATTCAGCACAGCTTGACGAATTTTTGAGCTAGTTGCGCCACCTTGGTACAAAGGGATTTGTAACTGCAAACCTATCGTCCCTGTTTTAAGGTCATTACCGGTGCTAAAAACTGAAGCACTGCCCGTGGCATAAGACTCCGAGACGCTGGCAACGGCATCTAAAGTAGGTAAATGCCCTGCTTTTGAACGGTCAATTTCTTGATCTGAAAATTTAAGTGCATCTTGCTGAATTTGTATATTGAGATTGTTTTGCTCGGCAACTTCTAACCATTTATCCATGCCTTGCGCTAAAGCATTGGGTTGAATATCGGCTCTTACCGTGGCTAGTTTTTGCGGCAGTTCGCCTGTGATAGCTTGTACGCTGCGTTGCGCGATTTGATATTCGTTCACTGCCGCAATTTCTTGCGCGACGATTAAGTCATAACGTGCTTGCGCCTCGTTAACATCGGTAATCGTAGAGGTACCCACTTCAAAGTTGGCTTTAGCTTGCTCTAGCTGGCTTAATATTGCGGTTTTTTGTGCGCCTATCAAGTCAATTTTGTCTTGCGCAATTAACACATCAAAATAGCTTTGAGTGGTGCGCAAAATTAGGTCTTGTTTGCTCAAATGCAATTGCTTATCCGCTTGGCTAACTTGTGTCAGGGTTTGATCCATTTGCACCAGATTTTGCTTACGATAGATTGGCTGACTGGCTTCTATAGCAGCTTTATAGGTTTCAAAATTAGACTGCCCTGGCACTGCATTAGAGTTTAAATAACGAATATCTGTTTTGACTGCGTTTGCGTCCGCATTGAAATTGACAGTAGGGCGGTATAGCGCTTTACCTTGCTCAATAATTTCTTGTGCGGCCTGGTTAGCACTTAAAGCTGAAGCTAAAGTAGGGTCGTGCGTTACCGCTTGGTGATATAAATCGAGTAAGGAGATTGTGTTATCGCTCATCCTCACGGCACTGATGACCGCTGGCCTCGCCACAACCGCTGACTCAGCCACTACTGTTAAGTTTTTTGTTATCTGCATCTTTGCAGCAAGCGCAGATTCAGAAACCGATAAAGTCATACAAGCTAGAAAAACTGCACGGTGTAACCGTTCTAAATGGTGTGTCCGTGCTAACTTGTACATTTATTACTCTCTTTAAAACTCAAATTTAACAGATTGTGGGGCATTCACTAGTGGCGGCAAGCAGGTTTCAAAAAGTGTTTCTTTACGGCTACTACCTTCACTCACACGTTGCGTAAGCGTGGCTTGCATAATTGGCATTTCACCGACGACAGCAAACATACGACCACCAATATTCAACATTTGTTCAGCCGCGCTTGGATGCAATTGCAAAGCACCGGCAAATACGATGACATCGTAAGTCTTATCAGTTGTGTAACCACTAAAAGCATCAACAACATACAAAGTTACATTGTGGATATTTTGCTTTTGTAAGCGTGCTTCAGCTTGTGTAGATAGCTCAGGAATAATTTCTAAGGCATCTACATGTTTTGCAAGTTTGGCAATCAGCGCAGTTAAATAACCGCTGCCAGTGCCTACCAGCAAGACTTTATCGGTTCTTTTGATATTGAGTGCTTGTAAGATACGGCCTTCGATTTTAGGTGAAAGCATGGTTTGACCATGGCCAATTGGCAATTCCACATCAGCAAAGGCTAGGCCTAGTTGAGATTCATCAATGAAGTCTTCACGATGCACTTCGCCTAACAAGTCCAGCACGACAGGGTCTAGCACTTCCCATGTGCGAATTTGCTGCTCTATCATATTGAAGCGCGCTAAGTCTGTTGACTGATTTTTAGTAGTTTGTTGAGTTTGTGTCATGGCAAATATTTTCCTATCAATTTCTTAATATTATAACGCATGCGCGTGCTGTACAAACTGTTGATTAAACTAGCTTTTAACACTTGTTAGACCTCAATTGGCACTTTTACTCTAAACCAAGCAGCATATAGTGCGGGCAGAAACAATACCGTTAACAATGTCGCCACCGCTAAACCACCCATAATCGCTACCGCCATCGGGCCAAAGAAAACGCTTTGTGTAAGCGGTATCATGGCTAATATCGCCGCCGCCGCAGTGAGCACAATTGGCCTGAAGCGACGGATGGTAGATTCGATAATCGCTTGCCACTCTGGCATGCCAGACGCTTTATCTTGGTCGATCTGGTCTACTAAAATCAAAGAGTTACGCATAATCATGCCAGATAACGCAATGGTACCCAGCATCGCGACGAAACCAAACGGCTTATCAAACGCCAGCAGTGCAATAGTGACACCAATTAAGCCCAAAGGTGCCGTGAGCAGGACTAAAAACACCCGTGAGAAGCTTTGTAATTGCAAAATCA
>JANLZY010000115.1:0-1832 GCA_031359365.1 Methylotenera sp.
AACCAAGTGGCGATTGAAAAAGTGTTTGTGAATATCAATCCGCAATCTACTTTGTTGTTAGGTCAAGCCCGTGGCGCAGCCATTAGCGCGGCTGTGATTCGTAATTTATCTGTAGCCGAATATACGGCGCTGCAAGTTAAACAAGCTGTAGTTGGCAACGGCCATGCACAAAAAGAACAAGTGCAAGAAATGGTAAAACGCTTACTTAACTTACCCGCAACGCCTAAACCAGATTCAGCCGATGCCTTAGCTTGTGCCATTTGCCATGCGCATGGCGGACAAGGCTTGGGTAAGCTTGCTACCGCTGGCTACCGAGTACGTGGCGGACGGTTGGTTTGATGATGCTTTTTTTAAACATACATAGTTTTAAAAATATACAGTTGTTAACACTAGTAATGATTTGGATGATGCCATGATAGGAAGATTGAACGGGATTTTGCTGGAAAAAACACCGCCGTTGGTGCTCATTGATTGCAATGGCGTGGGCTATGAATGCGAAGTGCCGATGAGTACCTTTTATAATCTACCAGCCATTGGTGAAAAAGTGGTGATGCTCACGCATTTTGTAGTGCGTGAAGATGCTCAGCTTTTGTATGGTTTTGGCAGCGACCAAGAGCGTGCGACCTTCAGGCAATTGCTTAAAGTGAATGGCATCGGAGCTAAGTCGGCACTTTCAATTTTAAGTGGTTTATCGATTGATGATTTGGTGCAAGCTGTTGCCATGCAAGACACTGCCATGCTTACACGCGTGCCGGGCGTGGGCAAGAAAACAGCCGAGCGTTTATTGTTAGAGCTTAAAGATAAATTTACGGTTGCTGGATTAAGCCCAAGTAATAGCAATCAGCCAAAATCAGCCAGTAGCGACGTGCTAAATGCCTTGATTTCATTGGGTTACAATGAACGCGAAGCATTGGCTGCTGTGAAACTGTTGCCAGCAGATGCAACTGTAGCAGAAGGTATTAAATTAGCGTTGAAATCGTTATCTAAATAAGACGGGTTTATGTGAAGCTCAGTGAAGGAGCCTAAGCATCAGCCCAGCATCGGAGACATTATGAATATTTTGAGTAAATTGTTTTTGATTGCTACGGTATCAATACTCGTGGCTTGTGGGCAACATAACGATGGTGCAGCTGAGTCAATGCCAGCGTCAAGTGTTGCGATGAAGTCGGCACCGGTGTCAGAAATGGCAAGAGCTAAAGTGGCGGATAGCACAGGCGGAGGTGAAGAGTCGCTGACTGAAGTGAGCGAGCCAAATGCCGCTAGCTCAACAGTAAAACGCTACATCGCATTGCGCCACGCACTGACGGTTGAAACTGAGGCCGAAAAAATGCAGGCGGCATTTGATGCGACAGTCGCGCATTGTGAGCTGTTAAAATGCCAAATTCTGAGTGCAAATTATAATCGTGAAACATCATATAGCCCGCCTTCTGCGAGTTTATCCGTACGTGTACCGCCTAGGTCAGTTGAGATATTTCTTTCGGGTTTAGCAAAAAATGCAGAAGTGTTGCAGCACCGCCAAGATAGTGAAGATAAAACGGATGCTGTGATAGATGCAGAGGCGCGCATTAAGAACCTGACGGAGTTCCGAGATAGTTTACGCGCAATGCTGACAGATAAATCCGCTAAATTTAAAGATCTAATTGAAGTGCAGCGTGAGTTGGTAGATACGCAAAGCCAGCTCGATACCATTCAAGGCGTGCGAAAAGTCTTGGCGCAAGAAACTGAATTAGTGGCAGTAAATATTGATTTTACTGCCAAACAAGGCATTACCGAGCAAGGCTTCTTTTCACCTGTTGCGCACGCTCTTAAAGAAGCTGGGCATGTCATGATGG
>JANLZY010000122.1:0-3668 GCA_031359365.1 Methylotenera sp.
AGGTTTTAGTAATCGCAAAACCCTCAAATATGCCCACGATTTAGGCATGGCATTTCAATTAACTAACATCATTCGCGATGTAGGCGAAGATGCACGCCGCAACCGCATCTACTTACCCTTAGATGAGTTAGCCCAATTCAATGTAACAGAAGATGATATTTTGCACAGCCGTGAATCGGACGCTGTTAAAAACCTGTTAGATCATCAAATTGAACGCGCAGAAACATATTATGATCGTGCTCTACGTGAGTTACCTACAGAAGACCGTAAGAATCAGCGTGTAGGATTGATGATGGCGGCAATCTACCGTACTTTATTGCGTGAAATTAAGGTGGACGGTGCGCAAAAAGTATTAAATTCACGCACATCACTCGGCGCATTGCGCAAGATTTGGCTGGCATTTAACATTTGGATAAAAACTTAAATGAATGTATCAAATACCCATGTGGCAGTCATTGGCGGTGGATGCGCTGGCTTAAGCGCAGCAGCAGCGTTAATTGAAAAAGGCTTCCAGGTCACGATATTTGAATCCAGCTCTCAGCTTGGCGGCCGCGCTCGCACAGTATTAGTAGAAAATAACAGCCTGATGCACCTATTAGATAATGGTCAACATATCTTATTAGGTGCATACCGCGAGACTTTAAAGCTATTGCGTAAAGTTGGCGTAGATGAAGAAAAAGCTTTCATGCGCGTGCCGCTGCAAATCAACATGCATGCGGCGTCAGGTAAGTCTATTTTTTCATTAAAATCTGTAAACTATCTACCAAGCCCATTGAACATGCTTGTAGGACTAATCGCCTGCAAAGGATTAAGCATTTCAGAACTTATTTCAGCGATTAAGTTTATGGTTCACCTAAGAAGTACACGCTTCCAAATTACAGGTGACAAGGCATTAGAGCAGTATCTAATAGAGCAGAATCAACCCATAAAGCTCATAGAAATGTTATGGGAGCCTTTATGTTTAGCAGCACTTAACACGCCAATCGCCATTGCTAGCACGCAAGTTTTCTTGAATGTATTAAAAGACAGCTTCTCAAACGACTCGTTAACAACAAGAAAAAAGAATAGCGATTTTTTATTACCTCGCTCAGATTTATCAAAAATCATTGCAAACCCAATTGCACACTACCTACAAGAAAATGGCGCAACAATAAAACTTAATCGACGCATTCGCCAACTTGAGCTTGAAGACAATGGCTTTAACTTAACTACACGTGACGGCAAAGCGTTTTTTAGCCATGTAGTTATTGCAGCACCAGCGGCTAGGCTAGATAAGCTGATAGAGTCGATTCCCAAGCTACAAAATATATACAAACAAACGCAAAGTTACAGCTACCAACCTATCTACACCATATACTTACAATATCCACAAGACTTTAAACTATCAAATTTGATGTACGGCCTCTCTGGCACATTGGGACAATGGGTTTTTGATAGAGGTCAACTTTGCGATCAAAAAGGTTTGCTTGCTGTGATTGTGAGCGCCACAGGCAAACATAAATTATTAAGTCAAGATGAACTGGCATTGCGCATTGCCAAAGAGCTACACCAAGCATTTCCAGACATGCCTAAACCATTGTGGCACAAAGTAATTGCTGAAAAGCGCGCAACTTTTTCATGCGTGCCAAACCTAGCAAGACCAACCAATAAAACCTTACAACCACGATTATATTTAGCTGGCGATTACACCTATGCAGATTATCCTGCGACGATAGAAGGTGCGATTAGAAGCGGGATTGCTTGTGCGGGTTTAATTGCGAATAGCCTAGACTGACAAATACTGATGAAATTTAGTTACAACTTCTAACCATTTCTGAGTTGATTCAACGCTTGTTCTAAGCGCTCCACCGCAATCACTTCCATACCAGCAATCTTGGCTTTTGGTGCATTCGCTTTAGGAACAATTGCTTTAGTAAAACCCAATTTCGCAGCTTCTTTCAAACGCACCTGACCACCTTGCACTGGGCGCACTTCACCTGCCAAACCAACCTCACCAAACACTATAAGTTTGTTATCTAATGGTTTGTTTTTTAAAGAAGAAACGATTGAAAGTATCACCGCTAAATCGACCGCAGGCTCAGCAATTTTGACACCACCCACAGCGTTTATAAATACGTCTTGATCAAAACATGGAATGCCAGCATGACGATGCAAAACGGCTAACAACATCGCTAAACGATTTTGCTCTAAACCAACACACAATCTTTTGGGACTAGGCGCGTGGCTTTCATCAACCAAGGCTTGAATTTCAATCAATAGTGGACGCGTACCTTCCATCGTCACGGTAATGCAGCTACCCGCCACTTCACCTTCATGATGAGATAGAAACAAAGCTGACGGATTAGACACTTCACGCAGACCATGCTCAGTCATAGCAAACACTCCCAACTCATTGACGGCGCCAAAGCGATTCTTAAACGCGCGTATCAATCTAAAAGACGAGTTTTGATCACCTTCAAAATACAAAACAGTATCGACTATATGCTCTAGCACTCGTGGTCCTGCCAATGAGCCCTCTTTGGTGACATGCCCTACCAATATAACGGTAATGCCTAGCTGCTTAGCAATTCGAGTCAATTGCGCAGAGCATTCACGCACTTGCGCTACAGAACCTGGCGCGGATTGTAAAGCTTCAGAATAGACGGTTTGAATAGAATCAATCACCGCAATATTAGGTTTATGTGTTTGAAGCGTTGCTAAAATTTTCTCTAGGTTAATTTCTGCTAAAAGCTCAACTTCGCTTGCATCTAAACCTAAACGTTTGGCGCGCATGGCGATTTGCTGCGGGGATTCTTCGCCACTCACGTAAATGGCTTGGCTGGACTTTCCTAAATGACATAAGACCTGTAGCAATAAAGTCGATTTACCGATACCAGGATCACCGCCGATCAAAACTACACCACCTTCAACTAGGCCGCCACCTAGTACTCGGTCAAACTCGCTGATTCCTGTCGGCTTTCGTGCAATATCTGCAGCTTTGATACTGCTTATTTTTTGCAAAGTACTACTTTGCGCTAAGCCTTCAAACTTGTTGGCATAGCGATTGGTCGATGTACTACTTTCTTCCACACTCTCAACTAGCGTATTCCATGCCATGCAGCTTGGGCATTGACCTTGCCACTTAGGCTCACTTGCGCCGCATTCTGTGCAGCTATAAACGGTTTTAGCTTTTGCCACACTAGCCTTTAGTATTCATCTGCCATGTGACCACTGCCAGCATAATTTTCAAAGCGCGTATGTTGACCCATAAATGTCAGACGAACACGCCCAATCGGGCCATTACGCTGCTTACCAATGATAATTTCAGCTGTGCCTTTATCAGGGCTATCGGGGTTATATACTTCATCACGATAAATAAACAAGATGACGTCCGCATCTTGCTCAATCGCACCAGATTCACGCAAGTCACTCATCACAGGGCGTTTATCAGGGCGTTGCTCTACACTTCGGTTAAGCTGTGAAAGCGCAACTACTGGGCAATCCAATTCTTTTGCCAGCGCTTTTAACGAACGTGAAATTTCAGAAATTTCAGTTGCACGGTTTTCACCTTGCCTACCAGCTGGAGCTGCCATCAATTGTAGGTAATCGATCACGATCAGGCCTAACTTGCCAGTTTGGCGGTGCAACCTACGTGCCCTTGCACGCACGTCAAAACTGCTTAAACCTGC
>JANLZY010000019.1:0-3222 GCA_031359365.1 Methylotenera sp.
GGCGCAGTGCGTGATGTGAGCCAAATTGAAAAGTAAGCTAAATTGATCTGTTTATAAATTAAGCCTATAAATTAACCATATAAACTAACCCATGTAATTGAAGAGTAATTGATAAGATGACTACAGAAACATTAGAAGCTAGCCCGTTAGATGCAAACGCATTTCAAACGAAGAAGCGTTTAAAGCTTCACGCGCATGTGATGCAAACGCAAGATGAAAATGGCATGCAATATCTTGAGGTAGATAACCCGCTTTGTACAGCTAGAATCGCCCTGCAGGGTGCGCATGTTATGGCTTGGCAACCTAAGTTCTTAACACAACCAGTGTTGTGGCTATCAAGCAATGCAAGATATGTAAAAGGTCGTTCAATACGTGGCGGCGTTCCTATCTGCTGGCCTTGGTTTGGCGCACATCCAACAGACAGTACTTTTTGTCCACATGGCTTCGCACGCGTTATTCCTTGGCGCGTGATTGATGTCGATGCCACGCCAACAGGCGCTACGCGTATTATGTTAGAAATGGTCGATACCCCAGAAGCAAAACGCCAGCTTTCATATCCATACACGCTAGTCGCTACCATTACAGTTGGTCGACGTTTACGGGTTGATTTAGCCACGACTAATCAAGCAGATCATCCGTTTGTGATTAGTGAAGCGTTTCACACATATTTAAACATTAGTGATATTGCCAATGTGAAAATTACAGGTCTGCAAGACTGTGTGTATTCAGACAAAATGCTCAAATACGAACGTCATGTGGAACATAATCCGCTTACATTTGATGGTGAGTTTGACCGTGTGTTTATCAACCATAGCTCAGATTGTACGGTACATGACAAGGGATTCAATCGTCTGATTCATGTTTCAAAATCAGGTAGTGATACCACCGTGGTATGGAGTCCGGGTGCTGAAAAGTCTGCGCAAATGGCAGATATGGGCGCGCCCGATGAGTGGCGCAAAATGGTTTGTGTAGAAACGACCAACGCGATGGACAATATGGTGGTGATTAATCCTGGAAGAACGCATGTGATTAGCGCGGAATACGCAGTTGAAACGCTGTAAGCAAGAAAGTTTTCAAATGGTGTCAACGCACGAATATATAAGGGCGTTATATGATCACAGAGCGTTGATAATGTTGTAAGTTTGATGAATAATTTAATTTATTGAGTATTCTTTAAGTAATTGATAAAGCTCACTTGTTTAAATTAAAATTGTAGGTATCATAGCTCGTTGCAAAAAAATGCAAACTAATTATTAAGTGTAAATTCAAGGAGATAGCATGAAAGCTTTAATGTTAACAATCGCTTTGGCTGGTTCAATGTTAGTTGCTGGTCAAGCAAACGCAGAAGATGCTAAAGCATTAGCACAAAAAAGTGGCTGTTTAGCTTGCCACAGCGTAGATGCAAAAATTTTAGGCCCAGCGTATAAAGATGTTGCTGCAAAATACAAAGGTGATAAAGGCGCTGAAGCTAAGTTAGTAGCTAAAGTTAAAGCCGGTGGTAGTGGTGTTTGGGGTCCTATGCCTATGCCAGCAAATAGCCCACAAGTTAAAGACGAAGATATCAAAACAATCGTTCATTGGGTATTATCACTATAATTTACAGAATTTTAGTTCAATGACTATTAGTTAATTAACTAAAGTGATAAATAAAAAGCCAGCTCAAAAAGCTGGCTTTTTTAATTTCTAGTCTTGGCTCATCTAATGTTACGTATTTAATTTGCTGTGATGCATAGAATAAATAAAATAGATGACCACACCTATTAAAATCCAAATACCAAATCTCATCCATGTCACGGCAGGTAAGAATGCCATTAGTGCGCCGCAGGACAATATGCCAAGCCCTGGAATTAACGGATTCCAAGGATTTTTGAATGGTCTTTTAAGATTGGGTTGGCGTTTACGCAGCACTATCACACCTACACATACCATGATAAAACTTGCCAGCGTACCGATATTCACGGTTTCTGCCAGCTCGCCAAGTGGAATAAACCCAGCAACAATAGAAACGACAGCGCCACACATGAGAATAACTTTTGTCGGTGTTTGACGGTCGGGGTTAACTTCTGAGAATACTGGTGAAATCAAACCATCGCGGCTCATGGCGAAAAGTATGCGGGTCAGGCCATATAGCAATACTAGCAGCACTGTAATGAGCCCAGCCAACACTCCTGTTGCGACGAGTGTAGATGCCCAGGTATAGCCAATTTTAGTGAGTGCGAAGGCGACTGGTGAAGATACATTTAGTTCGGTGTAGGGCACAATGCCTGTGAGCAAGGCTGAAACAATGATGTAGATGGTAGTACAGAAACTGAGTGAGACAATTAAGCCTATTGGCAAATCGCGTTGTGGGTTTTTAGCTTCTTCTGCAGCAGTCGATACTGCATCAAAACCAAAGTAAGCAAAAAATACCAATGAGGCACCCGCTAAAACGCCAATATTTTTGCCATTTTCTAAAGTGCTAAACCAACCAAAAGGCATGAACGGATGCCAGTTATTGGTATTGAGATGCATGGAAGCTAATGTGATGAAAATTGCGATAGTTGAGAGTTTGATAAGAACGATGATGTTGTTGAAACGAGCACTTTCTTTAACGCCTACCATCAACAAAATAGTGAGAGTCCAAATAATTGCAAATGCAGGTAGGTTGATTAAACCACCTAGTACAGGTGCTTTGGTGAGTGCTTCAGGTAAGTGCATATTAAAATTCGCTAAAGTACTGACGAAATATCCCGCCCAGCCATTAGCCACAGCCGCAGCACCTACACCGTATTCGAGTAATAAAATCCAGCCCATTACCCATGCAATAAATTCACCAAATGCTACATAGCTATAGCCATAAGCGCTACCAGAGCCACCTATTGAAGAGGCTAGTTCTGCATAAGAAAGTGCAGCAAAAGCAGATGCAACGCCAGCGATGATAAATGACAGGATCACGGCAGGACCAGATTGTGTGGCTGCGGCGATACCCGTCAGCACAAATATCCCGGTGCCAATTGCGCACCCTATGCCCAACAGTGCTAAATCAAAGGCCGTGAGACATTTTTTTAGACCACTGTTTGAGTGATCTACAATCGCTTTTGTGCGAAGAAGCTTTTTGCGCATACGTTATCCCCATTATTATTTTGTGAAGCTCTAAGGATAATACTAACAAATATTTTCATGAATGCTAATTAAAATTACTGAAGGCAGGGAACTTAGCTTTTAAAGAGCTCTTTTAATACT
>JANLZY010000149.1:0-5946 GCA_031359365.1 Methylotenera sp.
AAGGAATCGGGCTATGGGCGGGAAGGCTCGCGCCGGGGTCTCGACGACTACATGGACGTCAAGTATCTCTGTCAGGGCGGCTCATGATTTCTTGCTCATTGCCTTGGTAGCGAATCAAATGGCGTATGCCCAGCAAACTCAGCCACTCGCTCATGATTTTTGGCGCGTTGCGTAAATCTTCAATGGTTTCAAATAACGGTACGATATTGAGTTCCATCTCTACGCTGGCTGAGCCCCACGCGCCACGTAGCAAACCGGCTTCTTTTTGCAGCAATGCCACTTCAAGCAGGTCAGACATAGTTTCTGTGTGCGAGATAATGTAATGGCGTACCGTGCGATTTCCAAATTTTGCACGTACTTCACGGGCTTTTCTAATCACATTCATTTCTGTTTGCAGCAAGTCTGAATATTTTTGAAAAGGCGAGAACAGCAGTCGTGGCTGCCTGAGCTCTTCTAGCAGGATGTTTACTTTTTCAGTCTCGCTGAGTGCTGCATAATCAAAACTGTAACCTGCATTCACAAACAGCTCTTTTAGCACAGCTTCATGCACGTCTGAGCTTTGTCTTAAATCGATGGTCGCTAAATGAAAACCAAAGGTTTCAACCGCTTTAATAAGCTTGCCCAGCCTTGGATAAACCAGCAATTCACCATGATTTTCAATCAATGAATTGGCAATAATATTCAGGTCAGCTAAAAGCTCATCCGCGCTGGCGTAAGGTTTTAAATTCTCAGCTACATTAGTTTCAATATGTAAGCTAGTTTCACTACCGATTAAACTTTGAAAACTTAATGAAAGCCGCCCCATTACCGCCATGATTGCAAGCCGATACGGCTCATCTTGTCGATGCGGAGATTGATCTTGCGAGGTGCTGGCTAAATCTAGCAACGCTTGTGAAACTTTGACTAAACGCGTTGTTGGCGTGAGCTCTTTGCGCAAGCTGCTGATCTCGCGTAAATAATGCTCAAACGCTACGGTAGATTGTTGTATGGTCGCCATGTCTAAAGTGGCTGCGTTTACATTGGGGTTGCCATCGCGGTCGCCACCAATCCAGCTGCCCATTTGCAGAAAGCTTGGTAGTTGGTAGCGCTCTGTACCTGTTTTACCAAACAGGTCGCCAATATCTTGTTCCAAATCCTGTAAAAGTTCAGGAATCGCATCTAGCAAGCTCAAGCGGTAGTAAGAAAGGGCGTTGTCAATTTCGTTATTCACTGTCAGTTTGTCAAAACGCAACATTCTGGTTTGCCACAAAGCCGTGACTGCGGCGTATAGCATGCGCGAGTTTTTTTCGGTTTCTTGGCGCGACATGAGTTGCGCTTTGTTGGCGAGTAATGATGAAATTACCTGTTCAGTATCTAACAGGCTTTTTCTTTGCACCTCAGTCGGGTGCGCGGTTAAAACGGGCGAAATTAAGGCTGATTTAAAGAAATCATCAATTTGTTTTAACTCTAATTTTTCATCTTTGAAAGAGCGCATAGAGTTCGCCACGCCGCCTGGCGCTTCTGCGCTTTCTTCCATTCGGTATTGGTAGTTGCTGTAAAGGTCTTCAGCAATATTCACCAAATGTTTAAAGTAGCTAAAGGCTCTCGCCACGGCAATGGTTTGGCTATTGGTCAGCTCTTTTAATAAACCATCTAGTTTTTGCGTAAACTCCTGATCGCCTTCACGATGAAATTTCACAGCAGATTGACGGATTGCCTCTATGGTTTCAAAGGTTTTTTCACCTTCGTTATCTTTAATCACCTCACCTAGAATGCGCCCAAGGTAACGAATATTTTCTTTAAGCGCAGTTTCAGCGGGTGTCATAGGTGCATTCATTTTTCAATTCCTCAAACCAAATATGTTCAATGGATTACATGATTTAAAACACTACTACTTCTATTAAAACTTACGCTCTCGTCATTCCCGCGAAGGTGGGAATCTAGGCGAGTCAGCTACCTAACTGGATTCCCGCCTCCGCAGGAATGACGGAACGAAGGTGTTTGTAAGATAAGTCACTTACAAATACCTTCGTTGATAAGCTTCAAACTTAATTCCTGCTAATTCGCATGCCACCTTAAATCTAAGGTAAATGGATACTCGTGATTGATTAATTCAGTTGGCGGCTCCATCAATTTCACTGCTTTATTGTCAGATTTTTTCGGCGATTTAATATTACCCGGCGTATGTTCAAGTACCGTAAAACGGCTTACCCGGCGCCCTTCCGCTTCATAAGCATTGACTGGCAAGGTGTCGTAGTTACGGCCACCCGGGTGTGTGACATGGTAAGTGCAACCGCCAACAGAACGGCCGTTCCATGTATCTATCACATCAAACACCAACGGCGCTTGTACACCTATGCTTGGGTGCAATGCAGAAGGTGGATTCCACGCGCGGTAACGAACGCCAGCGACCATTTCACCTTGCGTACCAGTATCGCGTAACGGCAAGCGACGACCGTTGCAGGTAATTGCATAGCGTTCACCAGTAATGCCTGTGAGTTTGACTTGCAAGCGTTCAACGGAAGAATCGACATATCTAGCTGTGCCGCCGCTAGTGATTTCCTCGCCTAATACATGCCAAGGCTCAATTGCCGTTCTAAGTTCAAGTTGTAAGTTTTGAATTTCTAAGGTACCGCAACGTGGGAAGCGGAATTCGATAAAAGGTGCAAACCAGTCTTTAGAAAACGCATAGCCAGCTGCTTGTAAATCTTGCGCGACATCTTCAATATCGCGTGCGATAAAGTGCGGCAGCATGAAGCGGTCGTGTAATTGTGTGCCCCAGCGTACTAATGGTTTTTTGTACGGCTCTTTCCAGAAACGTGCGACCAAAGTCCGCAACAGCAGCATTTGCACTAAGCTCATTTGTGCATGTGGCGGCATTTCGAAGGCGCGTAATTCCAGCAAGCCGAGGCGACCAGTATCAGAACCGGGTGCATAAAGTTTATCAATACAGAACTCGCTGCGGTGCGTATTACCAGTCATATCCACTAGCAGATTGCGTAGTAAGCGGTCTACCAACCACGGAGCCGGCACTTCGCCATCGGGCATTTGTTGGAATGCAATTTCTAGTTCATACAAGCTGTCATTACGTGCTTCATCCACGCGCGGCGCTTGGCTGGTTGGGCCAATAAACAAGCCAGAAAACAGGTATGACAATGAAGGGTGGTGCTGCCAATAAGTAATCAAGCTGCGTAGTAAATCAGGGCGACGCAAGATCGGGCTATCTGCTGGCGTAATACCACCAAGCGTGACGTGATTGCCACCACCAGTGCCAGTATGGCGACCATCGAGCATGAATTTCTCTGAACCTAGTCTGGTTAAGCGCGCTTGTTCGTAGAGCGTAGTTGTGTTGTGCACCAAGGCATCCCAACTGGCGGCTGGGTGAATGTTGACTTCAATCACGCCTGGGTCTGGCGTGACTGGTAGGCGAGTCAGACGCAAGTCGTGAGGCGGTTGATAACCTTCAATCACCACCGGCATTTTTAATGTGCTGGCTGTCGCTTCAATCGAGGCAATGATGTCTAAATAATGCTCTAGCGTATTGGTTGGCGGTAGAAAAACATGTAAGCGTCCGCCTCTAGTTTCCACGCATAGCGCAGTATGTGGCGTGAATTCTGGGTCAGTTGGAGCAGACTCTTCAACATCACCTTCATTATAAACCATGCCCATCTCGTTGCTATGCGTATTCTCTTTGGTGAATTTGCTATAGCGACGGCTCACTTCAGAGTCAATATCCGCTAATGGCTCTACAGCCTCATACATGCTACGCTCGTGTTCATGATCACGGTCCTCAAAAGCAATCCAAGGCAACGAGTTTAACGGTAAGCGTAAGCCCATGGCCGAATCACCCGGCGCGAGAAACATCTCGCCGCGCCTGAATTCCCAAGCGCTGCTGCTCCATGCATTGCGCTGATAACTCCAATGCAACGGTAGTAGATAGCCAACAGGCATACCTAAATCGCCCGTGATCACCTTTGTTAGGCGCTTCCGTTCTAAATCATCTTTGAGGTCTGATTTAAGCGGATTCAGATTATTCGGCAGTAGGCCTTCTGCTAATAAATAATAAAGCGGGTCTTCGTAGCCTGCACAAATGTGGCTACCTTTGAGGCCTAGTCGTTTTGAAAGGTCGCGAATGAAGGTGTCAGCATGTTCGCGATTAAAACCATAATCTTTGTTTTCATCGGCTAATAGCTCAGGGTTACGCCAAACTGGCTTGCCATCTTTACGCCAAAAGCAAGCGAGTTGCCAGCGTGGTAGCGGTTCGCCCGGGTACCATTTACCTTGGCCAAAATACAACAATCCACCCAGTGCAAAGCTATCGCGTAAACGTCTTACCAGCTCACCAGCCAACTTACGCTTTTCCACACCGTCAGCATCAATATTCCATTCTGGCGCATCCATATTATCGATAGAGATAAAAGTAGGTTCGCCACCCATGGTTAAACGCACGTCGCCAGCTTCTAACTCCGTATCTATTTTTTGACCAAGCGCGTTAATTTCGACCCATTGTTCTTCGCTATAGGGTTTGGTCACGCGCGGGTCTTCATGAATGCGAGTCACGTTGTTACTAAAACTAAATTCGATATTTGCCTGACCAGTATAACCGCCAGTCACTGGCGCCGCGCTAACATAATCAGCCGTGCACGCTAGTGGAATATGACCTTCACCAGCGAGTAATCCAGAGGTCGCATCTAAGCCTATCCAACCAGCGCCGGGGATGTATACTTCAGCCCATGCATGCAAGTCAGTAAAGTCTACTTCGGTACCTGATGGGCCATCCAAAGATTTCACATCAGCAGTCAGTTGTACCAAATAGCCTGAAACGAATCGAGCCGCTAAGCCCATGTGGCGTAAGGCCTGCACTAGCAACCAAGCAGAATCACGACAAGAACCTAGTTTTTTGTCTAGGGTTTCTTCGCAAGTTTGCACGCCAACTTCCATGCGAATGGAGTAATTAATCGTTTGATTGACGCGCTGATTTAAGTACACCAGAAAATCTACGATGGCTTTTTTACCAACATCAATTTCCGCCAACCAGGCTTTTAGTAAAGGTCCGTGTTCACGCACTTCAAGATAAGGCGCAAGCTCTTTAAGGAGTTGTTCTGGATAGGCAAATGGGTAATTTTCTGCGTATTCTTCTAAAAAGAAATCGAAAGGATTGATCACCGTCATTTCTGCAATCAAATCGACTTCTATTGATAGTTCGGTAGATTTCTCTGGAAACACTACACGCGCCAAATAATTGCCGAAGGGATCTTGTTGCCAACTGATGAAGTGATTCTCAGGTGTGATTTTAAGTGAGTAAGCACTCACAGGCGTGCGCGAGTGCGCCGCTGGGCGTAGGCGGAAAACATGTGGCGCAAGTTGTACAGGGTTATCGTAGTGATAGGCCGTTTTATGGTGGAGCGCGACTCGAATAGTCATTAGTTTGTTACCTTTTTAGAGTCGTCATCGTTGTGTTTCTAACGCGCAAAACTAGCTTGCACTTTCAGCTTGCAGTAGGCGTAAACTCTCTTCAACGCCAGCCGCTTTAGTCAGTTCGGCCACATTCTGTTTAGTGAAGAAACCATCAAAATCGCCAAAGCGTTGCACGTATTCAATGATGAGCGAAGAGTGTTCTGAGGCGCTGGAGAAAATCTGTTTAAGGCCTTCTTCGCGTGAGCCAATCACATCTAACAAGAAGTCTTTGCCTTTTTCCCTGATCGCATCAACCACATAGTCAATATTAATCTGACCGTTGGTTTCGCCATCTGCCACGCCTAGTGCAATGTGGTGTAAGCGCGGGCCATAATTGCGTACAAAGTTTTCAGTAGGTGAGGGTAGTCCGACTAAGTGATTAACGAAATAGGGATGATTAGCCGCAGTGAAAACCTTAGCAGGGCTTTTTTGCTCGCTACTATAATGCGCACTTTTGGTGACGTTGGTCGATGAGTTCTGGCTCGCAATATCGTATGAACCCCAGTAGTA
>JANLZY010000032.1:0-1963 GCA_031359365.1 Methylotenera sp.
GCGGTATATAACCATTACAAGCGTTTAGGACATAATAACTTGTCTGATGGCGGTCAAAAAGATGAAGTGGAAATCGCAAAAAGTAATATTTTACTGATAGGTCCTACGGGCTCAGGTAAAACATTGCTTGCGCAGACATTAGCGCGATTACTGGATGTGCCATTTGTGATGGCTGATGCAACAACGCTGACAGAAGCGGGCTATGTAGGTGAAGACGTTGAAAACATCATGCAAAAACTATTGCAAAAATGTGATTATGACGTTGAAAAAGCTAAGCGCGGTATCGTCTATATCGATGAAGTAGATAAGATTTCACGTAAATCAGAAAATGCTTCTATTACCCGTGATGTTTCTGGTGAAGGTGTGCAACAAGCATTACTTAAGCTGATTGAAGGTACAGTAGCTTCAATTCCACCACAGGGCGGCCGTAAGCATCCTAATCAAGAATTTGTACAGTTAGATACTACCAACATCTTATTTATCTGTGGCGGTGCGTTTGATGGCCTGGAGAAGGTAATCCGTTTACGCTCTGAAAAAGGCGGTATTGGTTTTGGTGCTGAAGTGAAAAGTAAAGCAGATGTTCGTGAAATAAGCGCAGTACTGCGTGATGTAGAGCCAGAAGATTTGATTAAATTTGGTTTGATTCCAGAGTTTATTGGTCGTTTACCAGTGGTTGCGACACTGGAATCTTTAGATGAAGCTGCATTGATGACTATTTTGACTGAGCCAAAAAATGCGCTGTCTAAACAATACATCAAATTGTTCAAGATGGAAGGCGTGGATCTTGAGTTTAGAGAATCAGCTTTACTCATGATTGCTAAAAAAGCATTAGAGCGTAAAACTGGTGCTCGTGGTTTGCGTTCTATCATGGAACACTCCTTGCTTGAGATTATGTACGAATTGCCCTCATTGGAAAATCTAAACAAAGTAGTGGTCGATGAAGGTGTGATTCGTGGTGATACCCCGCCGTTATTGATTTATGCGGACAAGCCTGCTGAAGAGGCTGTTGGTTAGTCGCTTTATTATCTAACTAGCAGCTTTAATATAAAAGCTAGCTTGCTCCTCATCGGGCTTGCTAGCTTTTTTGTTTTAACAAGCTTAAGTTTTAGTATGTTGTTTTAAGCTTGAATTTAAATGTGCGTTGAATAATGGTTTAATTTTGCCGTTATTAATTTAACAGATACGTTAATTAAAGGCTGAAATCTGTTAAATTAAGGCTTGAACTGGTTGAGTTCAACCCCATCAACAATGTATAGGCGTTTTTGGCTTAACTTTTTAGCTTAATTTGAGAGTCTATTCATGACAAAATCATTACCTTTATACACGCCAGATGACGGACTATTGCCGATTTTACCTCTGCGCGATGTCGTTGTTTATCCGCACTTAGTCATCCCATTGTTTGTTGGGCGGGCTAAGTCTGTTAAAGCCTTAGAGATGGCTTCAGAGGGTGATAAACAAATTTTATTAGTGGCACAAAAATCAGCTAACAAAGATGAGCCTGATGCTGAAGATTTATACGAAGTAGGCACCATCGCGACAGTGCTACAAATGCTCAAGCTGCCAGATGGCACCGTAAAAGTGCTGGTAGAAGGCGTGCAGCGTGCAAAAGTCACTGGTTTTATTGAAACTGAAGAGTGTTTTGCTGCACGTGCTGAGCTAATCCCAGAATCAGAAAGCGATATTGAGATTCAAGCGCTAATGCGCACGGTATTTACGCAGTTTGATCAATACGTGAAGCTGAATAAAAAAATTCCACCTGAAATTTTGACTTCATTGGCTACGATTGATGAAGCAGGTCGCTTGGCTGACACCATTGCAGCGCACTTAACGCTTAAATTAGACGAAAAACAAAAGATTCTTGAAATGTTCAGTGTGGCTGAACGTTTAGAGCATTTGTTACGCTTGATGGAAGGCGAAATTGATATTCTGCAAGTGGAAAAACGAATCCGTGGCCGTGTAAAAC
>JANLZY010000035.1:0-6266 GCA_031359365.1 Methylotenera sp.
ATTTCAGCATTGCCAGCAAGGTTAGTTGCCATCAAAATCAAGCTGTCATTGGTCGATGTGTCGCCGTCCACAGTAATACAGTTAAATGATTTATTCACGGCATATTGAATAATGCTTTCAAGCGCAGACTGACTCACAGCAGCATCGGTGGCAATATAACCCAACATAGTCGCCATGTTAGGGTGAATCATGCCAGAACCCTTGCTGATGCCAGTAATGGTGACAGTTTTGCCGCCAAGCTGAATTTGACGCGATGTACCTTTGGCAACGATATCTGTCGTCATAATCGCTTCAGCCGCATTCAGCCAATTATCTTCTTTTAGATTGGCTATCGCAGCTGGCAAGCCCGCTACGACTCTATCGACGGGTAACGGCTCTAAAATCACGCCCGTTGAAAATGGTAATACTTGGTTGACTTGCAAATTCAATAACCCACTTAATGCTACACAAGTTTGTTTGGCGCGACTCAAGCCCTCTTCACCAGTACCTGCATTTGCGTTGCCTGTATTCACTAACAAAGCGCGAATACCTGACTTCTGAGACAAGAATTCTTTACACAAAATCACCGGTGCCGCACAGAACTGATTCAAGGTAAATACGCCAGCCACTTTACTACCTTCAACCAAAGTCATCACTAGCACATCTTTACGGTTTGGTTTACGCACATGCGCTTCAGCAAAACCTAATTGAACGCCCTTAACAGGCAATAATGATGAAGCTTCTGGGGAGTTTAATTTAACGGGCATAGCAATTTTCCATAATGAGCAATGTAGATATTTTAACGTATTAGTGAGTTTGTACTGAATATATCAAGCAAGGTTTTGAATGGGTAAAACTAAAGTCCGGCAATTTTCTGTGGATCAGCCTGATATTGCTCTACGCGATTCCGACCTAAGCGCTTGGCTTGCAACAATGCATTGTCTGCAGCTCCAATCATCTCAAAAACACTGCCTAAGTCAGGATAAGAAGCTGCTCCTGCACTAAATGTAGCGTGAATGACGCCGCCAGCATAGTGGTGTGTGAAGCGAGCAAAATCTTGTCTAATCTTGTCAATAATCACTGCGGCTTGGCTGGCATCAACGCCTGGCAAACCAATAATATATTCTTCACCACCATAGCGCCCAATCAGGTCAATTGAGCGCAAACGCCCTTTGAGTAAATAAGCCAAGGTGCGTATCACCAAATCACCTACGGGATGCCCATAGGCGTCATTAATGGTCAATATCGAGCATGACTATCGCCATTTCCTGGCCTAGCGGTAAATCACGCAACATCGCGGCCAATTTAGTCTTGGAACTTGCATGGTTAAGCAAACCTGTTAAACCGTCCATTTGTGTAGAACGCTGCATCTCGCGAAAGCGTGAAATTTTAGCTTCTACCACTGCGGCTAATAGCACTGGGTTAAACGGCTTCATTAAAAACTGATCACCACCTAACCTAAGCGCCTCAACTTGCATGCTGACTTCTGAATCCGCCGATAAGTATACAATAGGAATTGTCGCGTAAGCCTCTGTTTGACGTAGTAGGCGAGTAGCTTCCACACCGTTAAATTTTGGCATGTGCATATCCATCAGAATTAAATCTGGTCGGTATATCTCAAGCGCATCAAATAGCTTATCTGGGCTATTAATAGAAAAAGTATCTATGTCATACTGAGCCAGCGTCCTCTCTATCGACGCTAAAGCCACTCTAGAGTCTTCAACGACTAGAACGTGACTTTTTTCTTGCGGTGCAGTTTGCACTAAATCTAAGATGCGACTTAGCACCATGGTTGAATGATTTTTAATAGGGACAGTCGCATCTACTCCCGCACGCATTAACTTAACAATCGACTCAGGCTTTAGTGGCTCGCCCAAGTACAGCATCTGGCTAGAGAAAAACTGTTGGTGTAAGTGAGCGATAACTGCGAGCTGTTGCTCAGTCGCATCGATATTAACGCCCATAAAAATAACTGCTAAAGGCGTATTGTTGATCGCAGGCTGGTCTTCCCATGCGACAATTTCAATCTTAAAACCAAAAAAAGACAATTGTATTTTGAGTTCATTGGCAACGTCAAAACCATGGTTATCAGCCACCACTAAGACATTGCGTGGTTTTATCCATTGATCGTCCCTAGCATCAATAGGCACCTTACTACGCCATCCGTCCTGATGGCGGCATGCCTCTTGTGATAAAAACATCGACTCAACTGTGCTATTTAACGCGTCAATTTTCTTTTGTATGCTTTATTGATCGCCACTTGAAATTGGGTGCGCACTCTCAGTAGACAGTTTGGCGAAAGCATCATTTTCAAGCCCTTCGCACAAACGCACTAAACCAGACATACGTAAGCGATTGAAGCTATCTACCAAGCTATTAACCGCCACGATGAACTCAATAGACTGTTCAAACTTACCTTCAAGCAGATAGCGCTTCCAGTGACTATTCATCGCTGCAAGGCGCTCAGAAAAGGAGTCTTTCACTATAGTACCCATCATCAATAAGCTTTACGGTAATCCAAAAACAACGGCGTATTCAAGTGCGGAGCACGACACCTGATTTATTAAAGTGCGCTCTCGCAGAAAGGAAAGCGCGTATTTATAGCTTGCGCCAAGTTGTACCCTGCGCGGTATCTTCTAACACGATACCGGCATCCAGCAATTGCTTTCTAATCGCATCAGCTTCAGCAAAGTTTTTAGTTTTTTTGGCTTCATTACGCTGAATAACCAGTTGATCAATATCAATTTTAAACTCAGTACCAGCCAATTGTGCTGCGACATCCCCTTGCAAAAACACATCCGCGTCACGTTGCAACAGACCCAAAATGCCAGCTAAGTTTTTAAGTAAGGCAGCAACTTCCAATGATTTGGTTTTATTCACTTCATTCGCCAAATCAAACAATACAGCCATCGCCTCTGGCGTATTGAAATCATCATCCATCGCTTCTTTAAAACGTGCTGCGTGAGGCTGCTGCCAATCAATCGCAACATCGGCAACTACATGTCCACGTAAAGACGTATATAAGCGAGTGAGCGCTAACTTTGCATCATCTAAATGCTGGTCAGAATAGTTAAGCGGACTGCGATAGTGGGCGCGCAAAATAAAGAATCTAACCACTTCAGCATCGTATTTTTCCAACACGGTACGAATGGTGAAAAAGTTGCCTAAAGATTTAGACATCTTTTCGTCATCCACTCGTACAAAACCGTTATGCATCCAGTAATTGACCATTTGGCAAGGCTCGCCATCATGGCTGTGAGCCGCTTCTGACTGCGCGATTTCATTTTCATGATGCGGAAATTGCAAATCTTGACCGCCGCCATGAATATCAAAATGCTCACCAAGGTGATGCGAGCTCATCGCAGAGCATTCAATATGCCAGCCTGGACGACCTTTTCCGCTATTAGGTCCGCCAAAGGGTGAATCCCAGCTTGGTTCATTTGGCTTAACAGACTTCCATAATACGAAATCCATTGGGTCTTTTTTATGTGTATCGACTTCTACGCGCTCACCTGCACGCAAGTCCTCAAGTGACTTGCCTGATAGTTTGCCATAGCCTTCAAAGTTGTTCACTGAATAAAATACGTCGCCATTGGCTGCTACGTAGGCAAAGCCTTTTTCAATCAAGGCTGAGATCATTTGTATCATGCCATCAATAAATTCAGTGGCTTTAGGTTCAATATCAGGACGAATGATGCCTAGTTTTGCGGAGTCTTCATCCATTGCTTCAATAAAGCGCTGGGTGAGTTGACCTATCGTTTCACCATTCTCATTAGCGCGTTTAATAATCTTGTCATCAATATCTGTAATATTGCGTACATAGGTCACGGCATAACCAGAACTACGCAACCAACGGCTGACCATATCGAATACCACCATGACGCGCGCATGACCCAAATGGCAATAGTCATAGACGGTCATCCCACAGACATACATGCTCACTTTTCCAGCGACAATTGGCGTGAATGTTTGCTTTTCACGAGCGAGCGTATTGTAAATTTTTAGCATAATCTGATGGTTAAACGAGAATTAAAAGAAATTGTTAATGAATAGTTGTTAAGTAAATGAATGATTTAGAAGTTTTTGCTAAATATATGGCAATAATCTCAAATGAGCTATTGGATGTTAGCTAGGCTATTGATAGAATTACGCTTTGTCATTTAACTAGAAAAAGTATATCACAATGAATAAATATATTTCTTTGCTAAACGCTTTAATCGCACGGTCTTTCTTAGTAGCCGCCGTGAGTTTATTAGCGCCTGCGGCACATGCAGACGAGCTTAAAGACATTTCACAACTTGCAGATCAAGGCCAATCTGCTGTTGCTATTGACCGCTTGAATACCTATATTCTTGCCAATCCAAAAAATGCACAGGCATTGTTCATGAAAGGCGTATTACTTGCAGAGCAAGGCCGTCGTGATGAAGCCATTCGCACATTTACTGATGTGACTGAAAAATTCCCTAATTTACCTGAGCCATATAACAATTTAGCGGTACTTTACGCAGACCAAGGTCAATTCGATAAAGCTAGAAAAGCACTTGAAACTGCAATAAAAACGCACCCAAGCTATGCCACAGCGCATGAAAATTTAGGTGACATTTATGCACGTATGGCATCTGAAGCTTATGACAAAGCATTACAGTTAGATACTAGCAACACTCGTGCTGAAGGCAAGTTATCGATGATCAAAGACTTGTTTGGTACAGGTAACAAAACCACACTTGCGTCTAAAGAGCCGGTAAAAGTAGCTAACCCTATTCGCCCTGCAGATACAAAACCTGCTGACGTTAAAAAAGTAGCGGTGGCTCCGACAAAAACAGCTGTTGAGCCTGCTAAAGTAGAACCAACTAAAAATGTTGAGCCTGCCAAAAATAGCGATGCCGATATTACCTCGGCTGTGAATAACTGGGCGCAAGCATGGTCGGCAAAAAATCTTGATCAATACTTCGCAAGTTATGGTGCAAGCTTCCAACCAGCAAAAGGTGAAAGCCGCAAAGCTTGGGAACAACAACGTCGCGAGCGTATCACTAGACCAGCTAAAATCAATGTGGAAGTGTCTAACATCAACATCACATCTACTGAGGCCAACAGCGCTAAAGTACGCTTCAAACAGTCATACCGTGCTGATTCTAAACCGATTTACACCACCAAAACACTGGTGATGAAAAAACAAGGTAACAACTGGTTCATTGAGCAAGAAATTGCTAGCAACTAAAACTTAACTGTCACTAGCTTCAATAATAAAGTTGCATGTCATTAATGACGGCAACTTTATTTTGGCTTTTATAGATGTTGCTTCATTGCAGTTTTATAAGGTAATTTGTTGAGAAATGGCTCTAAATAAAGGTTTAACATACGTACTATTAGCGGCGATTACTCTTGTGCCGTGGAATGCGACGGCGGTCAATAGCTACAGTTTGAGCAATTTATTGCATAAACCTGAGTTGCGCTCACTCACTGGACTAGCTGAAAATTTACTGGTAAAAAGTTTGCTGGAGATTACACAAGGCAAAAACCAACAAGCATTAAAGACCGTAGATGAGCTCATCCAAAAAATCCCCAACTTCAAACTGGCTTACCTAGTACGTGGCGATTTACTCATGGCTCAAGCACAGCATTTACAGGCTTTTGGTAATGCTAATGTAAATCAAGCCGCTGCCGTCAAAGATCTTCAAGCTGAAGCGCGTGTAAGAATTGAGCGTTACTTATCTAATGAAAATTTAGATAAACTGCCTAATCTACTTCTCGCACCCAATGACCAACAAAGTCATTTAATTGTGGTTGATACTGATAAATCACGCCTATATTTGTATAAGAATAACGGCGGCAATCTGAGTTATGTTGCAGACTATTATGTGACGGTAGGCAAAAATGGCGTTGGTAAACAAACTGAAGGTGACAAACGCACTCCGATTGGCGTTTATTTTGCCAGCCAAAAATTAACCAAGCCACTGGCTGATATGTATGGCAATGGTGCTTACCCTCTGAACTACCCTAACGAATGGGATATGCAACACAACAGAAGTGGTTCTGGCATTTGGTTGCACGGCACCCCTAGCACCACTTATAGCCGGCCACCTAATGCAAGTGACGGCTGTGTAGTATTAACTAACCAAGACTTAAATGCTATTGCTCCAATACTGCAAACAGGCAAGATCCCTGTGATTATTGCCAATCACTTAAAATGGATAGAAGCAGATAAGACAAGTACCGACAAAGTGTCGTTACAAGTAGCGATAAATAGCTGGGTGTGCGACTGGAAGTCACAAAACACACCCAAATAT
>JANLZY010000277.1:0-2469 GCA_031359365.1 Methylotenera sp.
TGGCAAACCGAGCTGTATCAACAAATGGCTAGGTTATCAAATGCATCTACGACATTTGCAACCTTCACCAGTGCTGGCGATGTGCGGCGAGGTTTAATGAATGCAGGTTTTAATGTTCGCAAACGTACTGGCTTCGGAAAAAAACGTGAAATGCTGATTGGCAATTTTGTTGAATAATATAACATTCGTACACACCAATTACATTTTAGTCGGGTTGAGACCGTAAGGGTCTTTCCCAAAAAATATATGCGCTAAAGTGCTTTATTTTGAGTGAAACCTCGACCTACAAATAACTTACAAAATTCTATATGAGTAACATTCCTAAAACTGCAATAATCATCGGTGGCGGTATTGCAGGCTGCAGCACAGCTTATGCCCTAGCTACTCGCGGTATAAAAGTTACCCTGTTTGAACGGCATGCGCAAATCGCCAGCGAGGCCTCAGGCAACCCGCAAGCAATGCTTTATCCGCGTATCAGTGGTGAAGATGCCGCAAGTCAATTTGCACTTGAGAGCTATTTGTATAGCTTAGAATTTTTCAAAACACTTAAGCTAAACCCTGCCGATTTTAATGTTTGTGGCATGTTACAACTTGGGTTTAACCCAAGAGAGTTAGCCCGTATTCAAAAAGTCGCTGCACAAAATCATGCTGAGGATGTTTTGAAATATGTTGATTCAGATGAGGCAAGCAGCCTTGCAGGCATAGACCTTACGCACGATGCGCTGTATTTTCCAAAAGCTGCTTGGGTTAATCCACAACAACTATGTCATCACTTAACTGCACATGAAAATATCTCAGTTAAAACATTAAATAATGTCAGCAATATATTGAAAAATAATGATTTATTAGAAATATATTCAGAAGGTACACTTATAGAGAAAGCCGACATTGCCATCATCGCAAATGCCAATGAAGCACAAAACTTAGCGTACAACCTTTACCTAAATACACAAGCGGTGCGCGGTCAAGTCAGCATTCTTGAGGCTACCAACATCAGCCAAAGAATTAATTCGATTATTTGCAGCGATGGCTACTTAAGCCCAGCAGATAACGGTGAACATAGCTTAGGTGCAACATTCTCTGTAGACAATATGGATGCTAATTTAGATGAAGAAGACCACCTTGCTAATTTATTTAAGTTAAAAAGTTTTTCGTTGCCTCTGCATGAAAACCTAAAAAACAACATCAAAGGTGGCCGCGTTTCATTCAGATGCACATCCTTCGACTACTTTCCATTAGTGGGTGAGTTGCTTGATAACAACTTACTAAAAGCTAAACCACCCCGCCCCAACGCTCAACCAGATAGTTTGCCGTGGATTAAAGGGCTATACATCAATGTGGCGCATGGCAGCAGAGGCTTCACCAGCGCACCTTTTTGTGCAGAATTACTGGCGCAGATGATATGCCAAGAGCCGTTAACGGTGAATTCTGAATTAGGATGCTTACTTAATACAAACCGTTTTGCTTTGCGTAAACTAGGTTTGAAACGTTTAGCTAGAATGATTTAAACAAGATACTTTCACGAAACTCTATTAATAAACCCCGACATTTCCGTGAAAACGGGAATCCATTGTAAAAATGGTTACAGTTCAAGATGGATTCCCGTTTTCACGGGAATGACGATTTAGAGTAATATGGTCTTAGCTTACTGTTTAATTGAAAACGTGAAAATGATAAAAACAACAGCATCGATGCTCAAAACTCTCGCACTAACGAACGCCTTAATCTTACTGTCAACATCTGCACAAGCCGCGCCAGACTTAGACAGAGCTATGAAAAACCCCAATAACTGGGCATATCCACGTGGTCAATACAACAACCAAGGCTATAGTGAACTAAGCCAAATCAATACCAGTAATGTTAAGAACCTAAAACTCGCTTGGACATTCTCTACAGGCGTGAATCGTGGTCACGAAGGCGCACCGTTGGTGATTGATGGTGTGATGTATTTACACACAGCCTTTCCCAATAACGTTTACGCGCTCGATTTAAATAACGACCAAAAGATACTGTGGTCTTACTTTCCTAAACAAGAACCTAGCACACAAGCCGTGTTGTGCTGCGATAACGTCAATCGTGGCTTGGGCTTTGGCGATGGCAAAATATACCTACAACAAAACAATGGCATGCTAGTTGCGCTGAACGCCAAAACTGGCAAGCTGGAATGGCAAGTACAAGTCAACGACCCTAAAACAGGCGCAACCAATACCAATGCCCCGCAAGTGATTAAAGACAAAGTGCTCACGGGTTGTGCAGGTGGTGAATTTGGCGTACGTTGCTTTATGGCGGCGTATTACCTTAAAGATGGCGCACTGGCTTGGAAGGCTTACTCTACGGGCAGTGATGCTGATGTTTTAATCGGCAATGACTTTAACCAAGCCAATCCCCAATACAGCGCGTTAAGTGTGTATCAAGACGTCAATGGTGGCAACAAACAAGGTGGTTCATTTAAACCCTTGCCGAATGAAC
>JANLZY010000288.1:0-1857 GCA_031359365.1 Methylotenera sp.
GGTTTCAGCGAACTGAACGATGCTGAAGACCAAGCTGCACGCTTCCATGCGCAAATGAAAGCCAAAGAAGCGGGTGACCATGAGGCAATGTTCTATGATGCGGACTTTATTCGTGCTTTGGAATACGGCATGCCGCCAGCAGGCGGTTGCGGTATCGGTATTGATCGCTTAGTCATGATGATTACCGACAGTGCAAGTATCCGTGATGTAATTTTGTTCCCGCACATGCGCGCTGAATCTTAAGTTAGATGCAGAAAACATGATAAAAACCGCAAGCTGAAGAAATTAGCTTGCGGTTTTTTTACGCCATATATTTTTTTAAATGACATCAGTTTTTATCTATACAAGTTAACTGATGTAACTCAAATTTTTAGGAACACTCAATGTCAAAAAATTTTCAATGAGGTTTGTTTGCAGTTTTGTTGCTCGTTTTGGCAAAACTTATGATGGTGTAAATTACCCTGTAAAAGAGATATTGCCATCAATCTATAGAGAGCGACGTGGCAATCATGGCTTTGAGAATGTCAGCATTACGCCAGATGGAAAAGCTGCATACGCAACCCTACAAAGCCCGATGGGAAACGAAAATAAAAAACCATATAAAAAAGTCGGCTAGTTAGAATGCTGCGCTTAGATACTACCAAGCCTACAGATGCAAAACTCACAGGTATGTTTGTTGTGCCGCAAAGCGATAAATCAGCCTGTCCAAAAACAGATAATCAAAAAATCTGAAATATTCAGATGCAGTAGTAATATCGCAAGATAAGCTTTTATTCTTAGAGTGCGCTACCAACAAAGTAAAGTTAATTAAGACTGATTTAAGTTCAGCAATCAACATCCTTACACATATAGATATGAATACTTTGCTATTAGAGAAAGTGGGTAAAAGGTTAGGTAAGAACCTACTTATATCTTAATGTAGGAGCGGCTTGCAACTGCGAGCAACCCAAGAGCAAACTCTAATGGCGATGTTTGGCCATCTCTCTCTGACCCACACTAGAGCATTCGGAGCTGCAAGCCCCTTCTACTAAAGCTAAACAACGCCTGCTAAAGTAATTTAGTAGGCGTTGTTTATTGTTGTAAGCATGCAACAATGCTGTTGCTAATTACCCAGCGATTAGTTCTTTGTCATCAAATTGTCATAAAAAAATAACACACTGCTCGTGTTGAAAAAATACATTGATGCAGTTAATTTTATAAGGAGATTTTTGATGAATTTTAAATTACGTAACATGGTAGCCGCAACGCTAGCCGGCTCAGTTTTAATGAGCTTTGGCACAAGTGCAATGGCTGACTCTACATTTGATTTAGTACAAGCTTTAGTTGCTAAAGGCGTATTGACAGAAGAAGAAGCATTGCCATTATTAAAAGGTCGTGAAAACGACATTCAAGTAGCAGATAAAAAAGTAAAGAAAGCAGCCAAGCTTGGTATATCTGATGCAATTGACAATGCCACTGTATACGGTGATATTCGCGTACGTTATGAAGATCGTCAAGGTACAGGCGCGACTAGCGGTGCAGATGTAGACGAAACACGTGAAAGAGCGCGCTATAAAATGACACTGGGTGTTAAAACTGAATCTGGTGACTGGTATACAGACTTAGCGCTAGCAATGGGTGCAAACGGCCGTTCAGACAATGCAACATTTGGTAAATCAGCAACTACAAATATTGATGATAAAGAAACAGTGTTTGTTAAACGCGCTATGGTGGGTTACAAAGCTACTGATTGGTTAGCGATTGAAGCAGGCCGTATGAATAACCCACTATATACAACACCTATGGTATGGGATGCTGATTTAAACTTTGAAGGTTTAGGCGCATGCGTATAATCAGGCAACAAGTGGTAGCCCAAAT
>JANLZY010000341.1:0-3386 GCA_031359365.1 Methylotenera sp.
GCCGGAGCGGCCATCGGTGCCGGAGGAGGAGGAGCCGGAGCTGCCATTGTCATTAATATTAAACGCAGCATGCAAAACCGTCATGAAATCAGTTCTCATACAATTGCTCACCCTCTAGAAAACATCGCAGATAATTCGAAAATTACCAGGTCTATATCAACCAATGCACAAGGTGCCGACTCAAAAACCTATAGAATCAAGCCAGCCATCGCATCATCTAAATTAAACAACCAGAATCAAATAAACAAGTTAAATATGAGTGCAATGAAATGGGAGAGCGAACTTAAGTCGATTGAGTTACTAAAACCAGGCTCGCACAACTCAACTCCAAATCCTAAATATAGGTAATCTAGCCAAGTACAAAAGCTCAATAATATCATCGCTTAAATCACGACAATTTTGTTGAGAACTAGGCGAATTTATTCATAAACTTTCAGAATAACTCACCATCATCTTCACCAATGCGCAGTCGTAAAAATAAAAAAATATATTATATTCATATTGTTAGCTAGTAAAAAAGAATAAGTTAACAAAACTTAACCTTATCGGCATATTTTTTGCTTTTGTAAATATATATACACTGCCCGCATTATTCAAGTCAGCCATTATTTACAAGACGGTGAAAGGTCATAAGATGAAATCTATTTTTAATTTTATATTTTCTAAAAATACTAAATCAACTTTTCAAAATTCAAGCTTTCAGAACTCAAGTTTCCACAATGCTGCTCATATCAGCCAAGCCAGCAAAATCAGTAAAAATGAGCCGCAATTAAGCATATTTGATAATGCACCTATTAACGACGGCTGCTACCAAGTAGCAGAAATTAGTTTTGATGAATTTAAAAGCTCCACAGTCAGAGTCGAGCGCAGAAAATTCCCACGTAAGCCTGGTGAAACTAGAAGTGCATACAGCACCAAACAATAATGTGCTACACATTGAAATTTAAAAACTGAGCATAAACAATTAATTTAAAAAAGCCACTTGTGAAAGTGGCTTTTTTACTTCTGCCTTCAAGGCTAAAAGACATGATAAAGATCAATATAGTCATCAATCATGCTTCACGGATGACCACACTGCATTAACCAATCTTCAAACCTTCTTAAATCTTTAACTTACTTGAAATATTCATTAGGTACATTATCTCTCACACACTATCTCCCATAGTAAGTGTCCTTAATACCGAGGCTATATTTCCCCAATTATAGCTTCGGTTTTTTTTGCCTATTTACTACGAATACACCTACCATTGTTACTGTAAATAATATCCACAGTACTGTTCACAAATCGCCAATAACATTAATTTACAATCATGATTAATTTAAAAAGCCAACTTGGTACTCACTACCAATTAGCAAGTAAATTTAATATATTCATATACTTAATCAAACTCCAACTCAACAAAAATTAAGTGGCATATCTTTTGCTGATAGTTGTTTAAAGGTAAATTAAATTTAAACAAGGACAGCAAAATGAAAGACCTCTTCGATTCATATTTTTATAAAATATCTAACTTACTCGGAAGAAACCAGCCAATCCCTGTCGTTAAACATGATGTAGAAGCAGAAATAGATGAAGACTTGGTTCATATGAGCTATAGCGACTACATAAAGTTTATCAATGAGGAAGAAAGAAAAAAAGCCAGCCCACTTCAACCAGATGTTTACTCAAGCTAAATATTCAAAATACTTACTGAAAAATATGGCTGCAAAGCCCGCCGAGACGAGTTAACTTCATCATAAATTAAGAAAATTTTTTGTTTGCATAGCGATGCAAAACCTAAATTAGCAACATCGCATATTATTTGTATAGATGCTTTACATTAAACTCGCAACTGCCTCAAAACCCTGAATCGTTGCCCCTAAGTATTGCCAAGCATTTTACTTAGTAAATCAAAAATAATGCGTTTAAACTGATTATTTTTAGCCGAGTCTGATAACCACTGCATCATTTGCTCTTGATGCGCCTCACTGCTATCTAAAATGGCATCATCAAGCGCTTTAGAAAAATCACCCAACATGGCTTGTTCAGCCGTATTATTGGCCATTTGTGTCATCACAGCAGCATTTTCGCTTAGCTTATCACGCACCGAATAGGCATAACTAATCAAGTCCTTATCTGTTAGCTTATCCATAATAAACAACTCGTTTAGCCGCGAGACTACCTGCGACAAAAACTCTTCTTTTTTATCTTTAGTCTTCGCTGTACCCGCTTCATTACCTGGCACAAGATAAGTTGCCTGATCTTGATTCAGCTTTAAATCTTGCTGGCGTATAGCCGATAGTCGGTAATGGCTTAGCACCACATTACCTAAATCAATATCGTCTTCATCAAGTAATGATTCACGCAGCATTGGGCGCAGGTTGCGTGCATACAAACTCAGCTTTTCTAAGTCTTTATTGCCATAGTCAACAATTTGCGACATAAACTCATAAAAACGCACAAAGGTACCCAAATCCTTTTTTAAAAATCTCCAGCGCATCTTTTTCTTGCTTGCAATCTTTAAAGCTATTCTCCGCATTAGCAATTAACACAGCATCAGCCGTTTTCTTAGTGCGCTCAAATATTTCTTTTGCCAGTTTAAAGGCATCATTAGCTGATTTATATCGTTTTTGCCAACGCTCTACAGCAGGCTTACATATATTGGCAATCGCGGCATTACTTTTGTTTTTAACAAAAAAAGCATCACAAAACTGTTCTACTTCTTGCCACTGAAATACGCTAGTAGCACGCAACTTATCGTACAAATCAAAAATTAGGTCAGGGTCGGAAACATCTTCCAGCTTAGCCGCTTGGTAATACGGCTAAAACGCGCTAAGGATTTCCTCAGGCTCGTTAAAAAATATAATACAAAAGTACCTGTTTCAGCCTTACCAGCAAAGGTTCTATTCAATCGTGAAAGCGTTTGCACACACTCTACGCCGCCTAGTTTTTTTATCTACATACATGGCGCAAAGCTTAGGCTGATCAAACCCTGTTTGAAACATATTAGCGACTATGAGATTCTGGGAAGTCCAAGATGATGCTTGTCTATAATTGGAATCTAGCTGCCGGTAGTTGGAGTAACGCTTTGCTCAGTCATTCGCCTTAGCTCTGAAATATGGTCAGATAGCTTAGCAATTAAATGTGACGCTAATAAAACAGCTTTTTGTCTTTGTTCAGTTTGAAGACTAAAGCGAATCTCCCTTTGATTAATTTTGCCTCTTAAATCCTGAGGAATCACTAGCATGAAATAAAAAGTACCATGTCTATTGCGAAATAGATGTGATGCAATTCTAATTGACACTTACTACCTTCCCATCTGGTGGCACATCCAAGTGTCACACCTAAGTATTAAGTTAGTTAAGTCGAAAAAAAAAACGCTAAGAGAATTAATCTCTTAGCGTTG
>JANLZY010000346.1:0-4546 GCA_031359365.1 Methylotenera sp.
CAATAATTTTACTGGGAACAGCCGCATATGGTTGGCAGATTTTGTTTGGAAGTGGGCCCCTAATGGTAATGCTAGCAACACTAGCTTTAAGTTACAGGGTGAGTATTTGCATAGAAGTGAAACTGGTACTTTAAACACCGATAAATATACAGCTTCTCAAGATGGCTTTTATATTCAAGGGATTTATAAGTTTTTACCATACTGGCGAACAGGTTTGCGCTACGACCGTCTTGATAGCGGCACTATAGATTATGGTTTAAATACCACAAATCTAGCTAATATAGATTATAACCCACAACGAATTAGCTGGATGGTGGACTACAATCCTAGCGAATTTTCACGTGTGCGTCTCCAACTTTCACGTGATCAGTCACGTCAAGAAGCTACCGACAATCAAATTTTCATCCAGTACCAAATGAGCTTAGGCGCTCATGGCGCTCACAAATATTAAGGAGATCTTAGATGAAACATATATTCAAAGCATTATCACTATCTGTATTACTAGTCACAACGCAATCTGCTCAAGCTGCACTTAATGTGTTTGCCTGCGAGCCAGAGTGGGGCGCGCTTGCGCAAGAGCTTGGTGGCGATAAAGTCACTGTATTTACCGCAACCAACGCTATGCAAGATGTTCACCATATTGAAGCTAAACCCAGCCTAGTTGCGCAGTTGCGCAAGGCTGATTTACTGGTATGTACAGGTTCTGAGCTGGAAATTGGCTGGTTGCCAGTATTGCTACGTCAGGCGGGCAATACTAATGTGCTAGCAGGCAAGCCCGGTAATTTTGAGGCAGCGCATTATGTGCGTATGTTAGAAATTCCAAGCCGTCTAGACCGTGCGGATGGTGACGTACATCCAGGTGGCAATCCGCATATTCAAACCGACCCGCGCAATATTGCTAAAGTCGGCGATGCCTTATCTCAGCGACTTACAGAAATTGATGCGCCTAATGCTACGTTTTACCAGGCTAGGCATAAAGACTTTGCGCAACGCTGGCAAGATGCGAGCAAGCGTTGGGAAGCTCAAGCAGCGCCTCTTAAAGGCATGGCTATCGTCGTACAGCACAAAGGCTTTCCGTATTTAGAAGACTGGCTAGGTTTGCGTGAGGTAGCAACGCTAGAGCCAAAACCAGGCGTTGAGCCAACCAGTAGCCATCTTAGCGAGGTGCTTACGCAGTTGGAACGCCAACCTGCAAAGATGGTGATTCGAGCGGCATACAACAGCGAGCGTCCATCACAGTGGTTATCAGAGAAAGCTAAGATTCCAGCGGTTGCGTTGCCATTTACGGTAGGCGGGTCAGATCGTGCCAAAGATCTGTTTTCTTTGTTTGACGACACTGTGCAACGTCTTTTAGATGCGGCTAAGTAAAGCTTGATGATTATTTGGATTGCCAATAGATTGACCTACGGAGCGTACTAATGAATCTTGATACCTTAAATCTCAGCATCCTTGGCCCAGCGTTTTTAGCTGGCTTATTAGTATTGGCAACACATGTGCCAATGGGTCAGCAAGTACTTAAGCGAGGTATCGTGTTTATCGACCTTGCGGTGGCACAAATTGCTGCTTTGGGCGTGATTGCTGCTGATGCTATGGGCTGGGAGCCGCAAGGTATCAAGGTGCAAATAGCGGCAGTGTGCGCTGCTTTACTGGGCGCTTTACTGCTGACTTGGACAGAAAAAAAGTGGCCAGAAGTCCAAGAGGCATTAATCGGCGTATTTTTTGTGTTGGCTGCCAGTGCAGGCATCCTTCTGCTGGCTAACAATCCGCACGGCGGCGAGCATTTAAAGGATTTGTTAGCTGGTCAGATTCTTTGGGTCAGTATGAGCCAATTATTACCTGTTTCACTACTTACTGTGCTTATTTTAGCTGTATGGTTTAGCTTGAAAGATAAAATGGGGCGTGCAGGTTTTTATGGCTTATTTGCCTTAGCGGTCACGGCCTCTGTGCAAATGGTCGGTATCTATTTAGTATTTTCCAGCTTGATTATTCCTGCACTCGCTGTGCGAAACTGGCCAGAACCCAGAAAAATGCTGGGTGCATATTTAATCGGCGCAACGGCTTACGTGTCAGGTTTGGCAGTTTCCGCCATATTTGACCTACCTTCTGGGGCTGTTATTGTTTGGTGTCTGGCAGCTGTGGGCGTGTTAGCTAATGTGTTTATTGTTAATTCTAAAGTCAGTATTTAAAGCAATCTAAATTGTTCGATTTAACTGATTAATTTAATTCAATTGGTTATATGCTCTATATAGCCACGCCATCTCCATTCTTAATTGTTTTGTTTAGCAAATCAGGCAATAGCCTGATTTGCTACCATATACCCCTTTTATTCCCAATATTAAATACAACTGTCATGTAGTTAAATAAGTGTGCGCTAATCTTAGTCAGTGTATTGAGTGTGTTGCACAACAATTTTGGGAATAGTCGAAATGAAAATAGCTACACGTATAAAAGTCTTCGGCCCCATTGCGGCTCTAGCAACGATGCATGCTTAAATATTTTAATGACTAATTTGCAGTTGTGTTCATTGAAAAAACTAAACTTAGCTTATTATCTGGCTATTAATTGTAAATTAATATGATTAATAAAATATCCACAATATGGCGCTTCATTCTGCCGGTACTGATTCTTTTAGCGGCAGCGCCATTTGTGCTGATTACACAGCAGACCTCGCAACAGCTGGATAGCATTCAAGCTGACGCACATGAACAAGCTAAGACCTTGGTTCGTCTTATTGATGTTACGGATGAATTGGTCTCTAACAAAGCTGATTTGTCCATGCGACTTTTAAAAGAGCAAAGTCAAATTATCGGCGAGCCGTCTATAGATGGTCAGGTCAACTCGCAAGGCAAGGTTGTTCCTAACTTAATCTTTGGTAGTACCGCTGTCACCAATTTTTTTAAATTGGTTGATGATTTATCTAGCTTAGCTGGTGGTACTGCGACTATTTTTGTAAAAGATGGTCATGATTTTGTAAGAGTTTCCACCAATGTTTTAAAAGCCAATATGTCTAGAGCGACAGGTACCATATTAAATCCAAATACCAAGGCATTTAATGCGCTTAGCTTAGGAAAGACATTTCATGGTGTTGTGGATATTCTGGATGAGCCTTATATCACGCGTTACGATCCTATGTATGATGCTAATGGCGCTGTGATAGGCGCTTATTACGTTGGCTACAAAGTCGATATGAAAGTGATTCGCGATGCGGTGCGTAATACACGACAGCTGAAAAGCGGTTTTGCCATGGTACTTGATGGCAATAGTAAAATTCGATTTTATTCAGCCCATGTGCCACTTGCAGATGCGGAACGTTTATTTCATAAGCAACCTGAAGGTTGGAAATTTATCACAGAAGAAATCCCTAATTGGGGGTTCAAAGTGGTGGTTGCCTATCCATTAAGCGAGGCCCGCTCAATTGGCTTAGCACATTCGTGGCTCGTTATCATTACTGCTGTGGTAATGGGCGCAATACTTGTTATTATTATTTTATGGCAGTTGCGGCGTTTGATTGTTAATCCTATTGGCGGCGACCCGGCTTTGGCTATTGATGTTGTCAAGCGTATTGCAGATGGAGATCTTGAAAATGATGGTTTAGAAGCTAAGCCCAATACCTTAATGTCCAATGTGCTCAGCATGCGTCATAAATTACGCGAGAGTATGGTTGCCTTGCGAGAAAGCTCTGAGCGCATGGCGCTCTCTGCTAGTGTGTTTGAGCATGCGCATGATGGCATATTGATTACTGATATTGACTTGAATATTTTAAAAGTTAACCCTGCTTTCTCTAGAATTACTGGTTATGCCCGTGAAGCTGTCATTGGCACTAAACCGAAAGATATTGGTTTTGTAAATAATGACTCTCAGTTTTTTGACAAAATACAACAAGAGTCAGAATATGCTGGGGAGTGGAGAGGCGAAGCGAAAAACTTGAGCGATAAAGGTGAAAGTTATGATGCTTGGATAGATATTTTTGCCGTGCGCGATCATGCACAAACCATTACCAATTTTGTATGTTTGTTTTCTGACATTACTGAGAGTAAACAGGCCGCAGACGAAATTGAGCATTTAGCTTTTTATGATTCACTGACGCATCTAGCCAACCGACGCATGCTGATTGATAAATTAAAACGTGCGTTCTTTGCTAGTAAACGTAGTGGTAGAGACGGTGCTTTGCTATTTATCGACCTTGACCACTTTAAAACACTGAACGATACACTTGGACATGATATAGGTGACTTACTATTGCAGCAGGTGGCTTTACGATTAACAGAATGTTTGCGCGGAGGTGATACGGTGGCAAGGGTTGCGCGCTTAGGAGGTGATGAGTTTGTCGTCATGCTTGAGGATTTAAGCAGCCATCCAATAGAGGCTGCAGCGCAGGCTGAGGCAGTCGGTCAAAAGATTCTGGCTACGCTTAACCAACCCTATCAACTTGCTACGCATGAATACCATAATACGGTCAGTATAGGCGTGGCGTTATTTGGCGATCATGTAGATGCACAAGATGACTTAGTCAAACATGCAGATATTGCCATGTACCAAGCCAAAA
>JANLZY010000396.1:0-6820 GCA_031359365.1 Methylotenera sp.
ATCACGAATCTCTCCAACCATTATGATATCAGGGTCTTGTCGCAAAAAAGCCCGTAAGGCAGAAGCAAAAGTTAAACCAATATCTGACTTCATCTGAATTTGGTTTACACCCTGTAAATTATATTCAACAGGATCTTCAGCGGTCATGATATTGACTTCATCTTTGTTGAGTTCCTGCAAAGCAGAGTACAAAGTGGTTGTTTTCCCTGAACCAGTCGGTCCTGTGACTAGAATGATGCCGTTAGGTGATTTAGTCCAACTATGCCAAATTGCAGCTTGCTCTTCGGCAAAACCAAGGGCTAAGAAGCCTTTTTCCGATACTTCAGGTGCAAATATCCGCATCACCAACTTCTCACCAAACGCAGTAGGCATGGTGGATAAGCGCAGCTCGATTTCTTGACCATCACTACTCAAGGTCTTAATACGACCATCTTGCGGACGTCGTTTCTCTACCATATCCATACGACCCAGTAGCTTAATGCGGCTGGTGATGGCATTCATAATGTTCGGTGGCAGCTGGTACACCTGATGCAGTACGCCGTCGATTCTAAAACGCATCATGCCCATACCGCGCCGTGGTTCTAGGTGAATATCACTGGCGCGCTGCTCAAAAGCGTATTTGAACAGCCAGTCAACAATATTCACCACATGCTGCTCATTGGCATCTAGGTTTTTATCTTTGCCTAACTCAATCAGTTGCTCAAAGTTTTGTACGCCAACAATTTGTCCAGCCTTGGCTAAATCAGCGGCATTCATTGAGTTGGCTAGATTGTAAATCTCTGGCAGGTAACGGCTAATCTCTAACGGATTAGCCATCACTAGCTTGATTTTCATCTTTAGCACGCGTTCAAGGTCTGCAATCCAGTCTATGCTGAATGGCTCGGTTGTGGCAATGACCGCCTCACCATTTTTGACGGAAATCGGCATGATTTTTAAGCGTTCAGCATAACCCTGCGAAACAATTTTCGCAGCCGAGCCAAAGTCCAATTTGAGCGGGTCTATATGGTAGTACTCAAGCCCCGAGCGCTCTGCAAGCCAATTAGATAGCATCTCAACCGTGATGGCTTTTTGCGGTGCTCTAATGTTTTTCCATTTTTGCTCACCGATGACTACCAGCGGATGTAGATTAGATGAGTCAAGTTTACGGTCTTTGTATAACTTTTCCGCGTGGGCTTTATCCACAATGCCATCACTTACTAACATGCGTAAAGTATCGCCTAGTGATAGGCGGCCACTTGGATTGCTCAGAATAGTCGGCTTGCTCATAGGGCAGATGATCCTCTTTTAAGCGTTTGTTATTAGTTTATATTACTAGCTAGTATGAATGACTCTCATGGATAAATCGATGGCTTGTACATTTTTGGTAATTGCACCTATCGAGATTCTATCCACACCAGTCATTGCAATTTCGCGTACGTTGTTTAAGCCTATGCCGCCAGAAGCTTCTAGTATGGCGCATTTGTCAGATTGTTGATTAAAGTGAACAGCTTCAATTAATTGTTCGGTACTAAAGTTATCTAGCAATATACTGGTTGCACCAGCTACTAATGCCTCTTTTAATTGAAGCATATTTTCAACTTCAATTTGTATGCTTTTGCCTGAATTAAGCGAGAACGCCTGCGCCATCACTGCACTTATACTGCCAGCAGCGGCGATGTGATTTTCTTTAATGAGAATGCCATCGTACAAAGCTAGGCGTTGGTTGTGCCCACCTCCTACGGTAACTGCGTACTTTTGCGCTAACCTTAAATTTGGAATAGTTTTGCGGGTATCTAAAATTTGGCTTTGAGTGCCAGCAATGGCATCTACATATTTGCGTGTTTCAGTCGCTGTGGCTGAAAGTGTTTGTAAGAAGTTAAGTGCACAACGTTCCGCAGTCAATAGCGCACGTGCAGGACCTGTGATTTCGCATAATATTTGGTTTGCTTGTATGCGCTCGCCTTCAGTCACCTGCCAGTTAATTTTGACATTCGTATCGACCTGATGAAAGCAAGTTTGTACCCATGGAATGCCGCAAATAATAGCGGTTTCGCGTGCGACAATCGTCGCAGTTACTTGTTGTGTGGCTGGTACAAGTGACGCTGTTAGGTCGCCAGTGCCAATGTCTTCTTCCAGCGCGGCTTGAACTTGCTTGAGCACCAAGTGATTAAAGGCCATGGAATTAGGTGGATAATGTTGATTAAATAAGGTCATGATTTAAATAATTATTGTTGTTCTGAAAATACAGCTTTTTTTGAATAATTAATATGCTTTGATAAACCAAGCAGTGTTTGAATTATAATCCTATCAATCATGAATATTCAGTAATAACTTTTAAAGTAGCCACAAACAAATAATATGAAACTTTTATACACCATTAATAGCCCCTACGCTAGAAAAGTACGCATTGTAGCGGCTGAAAAGCATATTGAAATCACGCTCGAAGAAGTGGTTTTGAGCGCGCCAGATTGCCCTGTGAAGCAGTACAACCCATTAGGCAAAGTGCCAGTCTTGGTGTTGCCAGATGGTGATAGTTTGTATGACTCGCGTGTGATTGTTGAGTATCTCGATAACCGCACACCGCTTGCGCATTTGATTCCACAAGATTTAAACGCCAAAGTGAAAGTACGCCGCTGGGAAGCGCTGGCAGATGGCATTTGTGATGCCGCCGTGGCAACCATGCAAGAGCAACGGAAGTCAGCCGAAACGCAAGATGCCGCGTTTATTGAGCGTCAAATGTCCAAAGTCACAAGCGGTTTAAAAGCGTTGAATGAAGATTTAGGCAAAGCTGAAGGCGTTGGCAAAAGTAATTGGTGCGTCAATGGCACTTTTAGTTTGGCTGATATCGCCGTGGGTTGTATGTTGGGCTATCTAAACTTGCGATTTGGTAGTGTGATTAATTTGGCCGCTGAATTTCCAAATTTAGAGCGCTTGCAATTAACCTTGTTAAAACGCCCATCATTTAAAGGCAGCATGCCTGTTGCTTAAATAAATTTTAGCTTTCTTCAAGCTAGAAGCTAAAACTAGCTAGTAAATAAAATCTCGGTTTTCATCCACAATGCCTGAAAGCCGATTTTTTTTACGCATAGATTGTCTGTAGTTCAAGCGCTTTTGCGCAGCTGGTGGAAAATCGGTAAATCTCACCATGCCGCGGTCGATTAAAATAGAAATCAGATCTTCTAATACCCGCGCTAATTGAATATCGCTCTCACGAAATGGCGAACCCTCTGCTAGTGAGTGTTCTAAAAACTCAATATATTCTTTAGTATCATTTTCAATAAATTCCCAGCCCTCGCCAAGACTCTCCAAAGCGCTTGCGGTGATAGTTCCTTGTGTATTTCTAAAGACGTAAGCCATTTGAATCTCAGCAATCTAATCACATGAATAAATAAGTTGATGTTATAGCTTACAACTTGATAATCAACCTGCGAATAAAAGGCTGAATCTTGGTCTGACTTTGGTTTTACAAGTCATTTGAGATGAGTCAGTTAGTTAGCGGTAGTCATTCAAGCGGTAAACCATCATCAATTCAGGTTGCTATCAAGCCTTTTTTGCTAACGCGGCATCAATCTCGCTAAATAAAGCGCTATACAGGCTGCGGGTATGTTTGTTCCAGTGTTGCCAATCTTTTTCCAATGTGGCTCTTAGATTTTTTGCAGTTTCTACATCGCCCGTATTGGCCGCCCAAAGCGCGTAATGGGCACGAGTGTCTGGTGAGCCAAATGTATCAGCGGCATGCGAAAACTCAATGCGAGCATTGGCATTATCTTCGCTTGCAGCATAGCTTTGTGCAAGTAATAGGCTGAGTTCTTCAGGTCTAAAACTAGCAAACTTGTTTCTAATCTCTAAGAGTAACTCAATCGCCAAGTGCGGCTGTTTGTTGTGGAACTTCGCTTTTGCAGCGCCAAAGCAAACTTCGGGATCATTTGCAAATGGGCCATTCAGGCAAGCGTCAAATTGCTGTACAGCTTCGTTGTATTGACCTGCGCCATCTAATGCCGCGGCAAGGTGCATTCTGTTTTGTACTGTAGGTGTTAGGTCGAAAGCTTGTCTTGCATCACGCAATTCACGGGTTGGGTCGAGCAGGCTTAGTGCAATGTTTGAAACTTGTTTAACCCCTCGATTTAATTTCGAAGCGGGCATGTATTCTGCAAAGAAGTAAGCCAAGCTCCCTAGTAAAGGGAACGAAAATAGAATAATTAGCCAATACATTTGGCGGCCAGTTCTAAGTGCATGAACTGCAAAAAATAATGCGATTAAAAAATGTAAACCTAGACCTACAAATGGCATAACGTCAACCTTAAAGCTAAATAGTTAAGTGTGGAGTTTAGACTTTATTTTTGCATAACTTCGCTGATTAAACAATTGATTACAAACTGTTAGATGTTAGTCTTTTAAGCCTAAATCCGCATTGATTTAGCCGCCCAAGTTTCAAAGTCGGTTATTTTTTGCTCTAATACACTGATGCGTTTTTTCAGAACATCAATTTCGCTAGCGCTCACGGCGTCAAGGTTGTTCGTCTGTATCTCGGCACTGTTTTGTGCAGTAACGCTTGGTTCACCGCTTAATAAATGGCACCAGCGCGCTTCACGTGAGCCAGCTGCTTTGGGTAGTAAATGTGTGAGTCTTTCAATACGTCCAGCCGCTTCGTCCCGCTCACTGAGTTCGATTAGTTTGGTTTCCACTTCAGAGGTGCTAGAAAACTTATGCAGACGCTCGGTATTGATGCGTAACTCACCTATGGTTTGTGGGCCGCGTAACATGAGCACGGCTAGCAACGCCACACCAGCGTCATCTACTCTAAATACGCGTCCTGCATTGTGGGCATAATGAGCAGTGCGTCCGCTATGTGTTTCAAAAATGAGCGAGCGCCTTCTTAGTGTATCAAGGGTGGCTTGAATATCAACAATATTGGTTTCAATCACAGGCTCACGGCTGGTTTTTTGGACGCACGCGGCTAATAGCGAGTTGAGTGTAAGTGGGTAAGAATCGGGCACCGTAATTGATTTCTCAATTAAAGCACCTAGTACGCGAGTTTCTAGTAAAGTGAAAAGTTCAGCCATTTTCCTAGTTGTTTCTTGCTTAAATTGCGGTGGTGATAATGCCACCACCTAAGCAAACATTACTCTCATAAACCACGGCAGATTGACCTGGTGTAATTGCCCATTGTTTTTGACCAAATTTGATTTCGACCTCATCTTTAGTTAAGCGGTCAATTTCACATGGCGCATCAGGTTGGCGATAACGTGTTTTAGCGGCATAAACCCAGTTCGTGATTGGCTCTTCGTCGTCTATCCAAGTGAGTTGACTTGCTTTTAAGCCATCGTTAAGTAGCAACCGATGTTGATGGCCTTGAACAACTATTAGCTCATTCTTATCCATGTTTTTAGCGGCGACAAACCAAGGCTCGCCGTTGCTTTCGCGGCTACCACCGATTTTTAAGCCTTGGCGTTGACCCAATGTGTAATACATTAAACCTTCATGTTTGCCTACGGTTTTGCCTTCCGGGGTTTTAATCTCACCTGGCTCACGTGGTAAATATTTGCTTAAAAATTCTTGAAAAGGGCGCTCGCCAATAAAGCAAATGCCTGTAGAGTCTTTTTTCTCCGCATTGATTAAGCCAGCGCCACGTGCGATTTCACGTACTTCACGTTTGAGCATTTGCCCAAGTGGAAATAATGTTTTGCTCAACTGTGCTTGATTTAAACGGTGTAAAAAGTAGCTTTGATCTTTGCTGCCGTCATCGGCTTTCATTAATTGAAATAAGCCGGGTTTAAGCGGATTTTCACGTACTTGGGCATAATGGCCTGTGGCGATGACATCTGCGCCCAAGCCTATGGCGTGGTCTAAAAATGCTTTGAATTTAATTTCTGCATTACACAAAATATCCGGGTTAGGCGTACGCCCAGCTTTGTATTCGCTTAAAAAATTATCAAACACACGGTCTTTATATTCTTTGCTGAAGTTCACGGCTTCAATATTGATACCGATTTTATCGGCAACTGAAACGGCATCAATCAAATCTTGCTTGCTTGAGCAGTATTCATCCGTGTCATCATCTTCCCAATTTTTCATGAAAAGACCAGTGACTTCATAGCCTTGTTGTTTTAGCAGCAAGGCCGTCACAGACGAGTCAACGCCGCCAGAAAGGCCGACCACAACATGTTTCTTACTTGATTTATTTAGGTTCATAGACTTGGGTTTTAATAAGCTAAGGTTTTATAAGTGCGTTACAACTGAAAGCGGAAATTTTTGTCCACTTAGATAATCCTCAATGCAAGTAATGACTTGCGCGCTGCGCATTAACTTAGCATTGCTGCGAATCTCATCTATAGTCATCCAAACGGCGCGAATAATGCCCTCATCTAGTGCCAGCTCAGGCTGGTAATCGCTTACCGAGCCGATGTAGGCAAAGCGCAAATAAGTAGTGTCGTTATGTTCATGCTTCCAATGATAAATGCCCAATAAAGCCTCAGGCTTGAAGGCATAAGCAGTTTCTTCTAGCGTTTCGCGTATAACGGCTTCAATTAAGCTTTCGTTATCTTCCAAGTGACCAGCGGGCTGATTAAAGCGGTTGCCGCGATCGGTTTCCTCTTCAACAAGTAAGAATCGTCCGTTATCTTCTACGATCGCCGCGACGGTGGCGTGTGGCTTCCATTGCATGGTTGAGCTTTTCAATAAATTTTCACTATTTTAACCTGAACTGACTAACTGTGAATAAATAAAGCATTTTCAGCCAAAGCTTTGTTAATATCTGTGTAGTGAATTTTATGTAGTGAATCTAAAGTGCTTATGTTAAAAAAGCAGATCTAGATATAAATGTATTGAATAATAGAAGTTG
>JANLZY010000411.1:0-6348 GCA_031359365.1 Methylotenera sp.
GCACCTATTTTTTGCACATTGGGTGTGACTTGCACTGGGCTAGAAAAAGTTTTGCCTAAGTCACGACTTGAGCTTACAAGTATTAATCCGTTTTTTTCAAGCACTCGCCACAAATTACCCTGCGCATCAAACGCCACGCTAATCGCCAGAGAGTTGTCTGGAGATTGAGTGTGATCATCGTGCGCATTTGCGACGAATGACGAGAATAACAAACAAAGTGCTAATAATATTTTCATGCTGAAAGTTTACTCCATTGAGTATTTAAAGCGAATATTGACCCAACATCTATTTTTAAAATAATTTAAACTCATGCAGATAAAACCCTGTTTTTCCGCTGCCCCTGCGACAATTTGTCACATTTACTCTACAACCACGCTAGTTCATAATCTTAATTATAGTTTTATGTATTGAAAGTAAAATCATGTCACTTCTTAGCAAAAATCACCTGCTTGCAGCATCATTTGCAACATTGGCTTTCGCCTCATCAACTGATGCGTTTGCATGCTCAAGTTGTGGCTGTACGCTCAATTCAGATTGGTCATCACAAGGAATTTCGTCTGGCGAAGGTACCCGTTTTGACATTCGTTTCGACTATTTTAAACAAAGTGATTACCGAAATGGCACTAGTTCAGTAAGCCGCAGCAACATTCCCGTGGGCACAGAAGTGCAAGATACCACCATCAACCGCAACCTGACTTTAGGGCTGGATCATAGCTTTAACCAAGACTGGGCGATTAATCTACTTCTGCCTATATTTAATCGCTCTCACGGTACTTACGGCGAGGATGGCGATTACCCAGATCCTGCTGCACTGATCACGTCATCATCTAAAGGCATTGGCGACCTGCGCGTGACAGGCCGTTATCAAGGCTTAAGTTCAGACCGCAGTAGCGGTATCACATTTGGCTTGAAGTTACCTACAGGCGAAACTAATGATACTTTTAAAGATGGTTCACCACTTGATAGAGGCTTGCAGCTAGGGACTGGCACTACAGACTTACTTCTAGGTGGATATTACTTTGGCAGCATCAATCGCGACTGGGATTATTTTGCGCAAGCCACGGTTCAAATAGCCCTTAACAAGCATGATGACTTTCGTCCAGGCAATGGCTTAAATGCAACAGCAGGAGTGCGTTACATGGGATTTGAATCATTTATTCCACAACTGCAACTCAATACGCGTATCGAAAAACGTGAATCAGGCGCTGAGGCCGATGTAGATAATAGTGGCGCGACGTTGATTTACATTAGCCCTGGCGTTAACGTGCCAATCAACAAAACAGTACAAGCATTTGGTTTTATACAAGTGCCTATTTATCAGCATGTGAACGGCTACCAAGTTGAGCCAAATGTATTACTTTCAACAGGTTTACGCTTTAGCTTCTAAATTGAAGTTTTAATTTGGATTTCGACTAAAAATAAACCGCTACTTTTCCTCAAGTAGCGGAGTAACTATTTTATCTAGCAGTGGCAAGTCTATGCCTGCCGCGCCGTACCAGCCATCTTTACGCAAGACGCCTTTGCGATCAATCACAAAGGTTAATGGTAAACGCCAGATTCGACCATAGCCTTTGTGCTGACTTTCACTCTCTAACGCCGCATCAAAAGTATAGTCACGCATCACTTCGCGTACTTTGGCTAAATCCGCAGGGTCATCTAAGCTCACGGCAATCATCCTTAAACCTTGATTTTTATGCTTTTGATAATAACTCTCGAACGCGGGCATTTCTTGTCTGCACGGCGGACACCAAGTGGCCCAGAAGTTAACAATCACCACCTCACCTTTTACCGATTCAGTTGAAAATGATTTGCCATCCAGTAGCTTTGCGGTAAGCAGTGGCGCGAGTTTGCCCTCTTCAACCGCATAGACAGAAGTGTGGGTAACTGCCAAGAGCACTAAAAGTAATAATCTGAGAATTGAAGCCATATTGCACATCATCTAAATATTGTTAGCAAATACTAACATATTCAATATTGCCTTAGCTAAGCACTTTTAAAAATCTCAATCGCTTATGGCGCTTAGTCGCTAACTTATAAATTAGCGCCACTAAGTACTTTTAATTCAAAGATGGTTTTACAAGTCAAAGCGTATATTTGTATTCAAGCTTTAATCATTACGGCCGATAAAACATAGCACTTATCTGAGCAGATTTACAGTTTATTTTGAATATAGCGGCTATGTTTTAAGCAAACTTTAATAGGCTTTTTTTAGAATGTAAAAGTAATTGAAAAAGTTAAATCAATTAGATCAGTTGCAGTCTGCTCCAGATAGCGCAAGCCATCTGAGTAGATTCATGTCTAAAGAACTCGCTCTCGCTTGGCATTTATTAGGCTCATTGCAAGGCGTTGCTATTCTTGCTGTAGATGAAAAGTGTAACGTTAGCTATGCAAACCCTTATGCCAGAGACATTTTCAACCTGAACGTACAACAGGTTGCAGCAAGAACCGGCCAATTACCTAAAGCCGTACATAAGCGAATTATTACCGAGTTAAAAAAAGCCAGCTCTAACTTTGTATTGCAGTACGCATCAGGGGATGAGCTGCGCACCTTGCAAGTATTCACATCGCACAACAAAGATTTTGAAGATTTGCACTCTGGTTATGTGCTGCACATGCATGACGTGACCGATCGCGTCAGCACTGAATTACAATTAAGACATACCGAAAAACTACTACGCAATTTAATTGATGCAAGCCCAGATTTAATTTGCTTTAAAGATGAGAAAAACCGCTGGTTAGAAGCGAATGCTAGCAGCATAGATCTTTTTCAGCTGGATCAGCTAGACTATCAACACAAAACCGATATGGAGCTTGCTACTCTATCTCACCCTGCATTCAAAGAAGCATTTCGTCACTCAAAAGTATCTGACGATCAAGCTTGGAAATTAGGTCGCTCTATCAGAAATGAAGAAGTCATTTCATTGCCACACGGTGGCGCAAAAGTGCTAGATGTCATTAAAGTGCCATTGTTTAACGATGATGGCAGCCGCCACGGTTTAGTCACGCTTGGGCGTGATATTACCGAGCGCAAAATGGCGGAAAGTCATTTGCGCGACCGTAGCGCTATTCTAGATGCGCTTATTTCATGCGATTGGCTATTACACTCCGCCGAATCTTGGCAAACAGTTGCGGTGACAGTATTGCAACAACTTTGCCTTGCTTTGCGCTTCACACGTGCAACTATACTTAAAAATGTGGAGCCTAGTAACAAAGAAGCAGCTAATACCGCTAAATCTGGACACTCAAAAATACTTTACAGATGGTCGGTGCCAGGCTTCAGTAATGCTGACAACGCACTTGAGGCCATCAACTTTGATGATGTGCGTTTAAGCCGCTGGAAAGATGCGCTTCAACTTGGCGACCCTGTTTTTGGTGACATTCGTGACCTGCCAAGTTCAGAGCGACAAATACTTGAGCAGCATGATACGCAATCTATTGCCATCGTTCCGCTTTTTTCAGACAAAGTTTGGTGGGGCAATATTATTATTGAACGTTGCCACGACTTAATTAAGACCACACCGCAAGAGCTTGGCTCGTTAATGGCGATAGGTCGATCTTTAGGCGTTGCTATACAAAGAGAGAGTGCTGGCAAACGGCTGCACCAAGCTAAAATCGCTTTTGATAGTGCTAGCGAAGGCATCATGATTACCGATGCTAAAGCGAGGATTGTCGCGATTAACAAAGGCTTTACTGAAATTACTGGTTACTCTGAAGAAGAGGTACTGGGAAAATCACCCAAAATACTGCAATCTGGCAATCAGGATGAACGCTTTTATAAAGACATGTGGGCCGTGTTGAAAAAAGAAGAACGTTGGCATGGTGAGGTATTTAATAAACGTAAATCTGGTGAAAATTATTATGAATGGCTAACGATTACTGCGGTGAAAGATACCGCAGGACAAGTCGTTAATTACGTTGGCGTTTTTGCTGACATTACTGATGTAAAGCACTCACAAAATAGGCTGCATGAGCTAGTGAATCATGACCCGCTCACAGGCTTGCCTAACCGCCGCTTGTTAAATGAGCTGCTGGAACATTCCATTAAACGCGCTGAGCGTGATAACCATAAAATCGCTTTATTGTTTATTGACTTAGATCGATTTAAAGCCGTTAACGATACGCTTGGCCACCAAGTAGGCGATAAATTATTGCTGGAAGCCTCTAGGCGCATTAGCTTATCTATGCGTGATAGCGACGTAGTAGCCAGGCTAGGCGGCGACGAGTTTGTGGTAATGATGGATATGATTGGCAAACCTAGCGATGCCGCGCTGGTGGCTAAGAAGATTATTCATGCACTGCAAATTGAATTTAATATTGATGGTCATGAAATTTACATTAGCGCGAGTGTCGGCGTTTCCGTATTCCCCAAAGACTCCTCAGATGTGGAAGGTTTAATTAAAGCTGCTGATATTGCCATGTATCAAGTTAAGAACAAAGGCAAAAACAACCACTGTTTCTATTCTGATGAGCTGAGTAAAAACGCGGTTGAGCGCTTCACGCTAGAGGGTCAGCTACGCCATGCTTTAGTGCGTAAGCAGTTTGAGCTTTATTATCAACCGCAAGTTTCACTTGTCACTGGCGAGATTATGGGTGCTGAAGCGCTAATACGCTGGAATCATCCAAAATTAGGCTTGGTTTCCCCTGCTACGTTTATTCCAATGGCTGAAGAAACTGGCTTAATTGTACAAATTGGCGAGTGGGTACTACGTGAAGCCGCCCACCAAATGGTGCGCTGGCATAAAGCAGGCCATGCTATTCAATGGATTTCAGTTAACGTATCAGGCGTACAAATTATGCGCAGTAACTTCGCCGATACAATTTATGGCATTCTGATGGAAACAGATTGTAACCCGCACATGCTGGAGCTTGAGATTACCGAAAGCACGGTCATGCAAAATACTGAGTATGTGATTGATACATTTAATCGTATCAAACAACTCGGCCTGAAATTAGCGATTGATGATTTCGGCACAGGTTATTCATCGCTGTCTAATCTCAAACGATTACCACTCGACAAAATTAAAATAGACCAATCTTTTGTGCGTGACCTACCAGATGATGTAGATGATGCCGCTATTGCCAATGCTATTTACGCAATGGCTGGCAGCTTAGGCTTCAGCGTAATTGCTGAAGGGGTAGAAACCCAAGCGCAAGCTGATTTCTTAAGCGCCATGGGCTGCAAAGAGGCGCAGGGTTATCTCTATAGCAAACCTGTTACTGCCACAGAATTCTCAACACTATTAACAAAATAAGAACTAAGAAAAACGAGGTGAAGCATATGAATAACGAACACCATTTTATGGACGTTTCACAATTACAAGTAGGCATTTATGTGCACCTAGATTTAGGTTGGATGGATCATCCATTCACGCTCAGTAACTTCAAAGTAAAAGATGAAGAGCAAATTTCCATTATTAAAAAAACTGGCCTGACCAAGTTGCGTTATGACCCAAAACGTAGCGATTGCCAGCCATTACCAATAAAAGTAGATGCGCCTCCAGAAGCCATCATAGTTGAAAAGGAAGCTCAACCAACGCCAGTGACAGTGCCAGTAAGCAGCGCAGACAACGCAAAGCAGCGCCTGAAAGAGTTACATCAAGCTATTAATGTTTGTGAAAGAAAGTTTATCAATACCAGCAATATTGCCCGACAAGTCACACGCAATATTCTAACCGACTCTAAAGCCTCGATTGAACAGGCAGCATTGATTGTCAATGATATGGTCGACACGGCATTAATGGAAGGTGATGTTGCGGTTCACGCACTTAATGGCAATCGCTCGAGTGATGCTAACTACATACATCCACTCAATGTCACTGTACTTGCGCTGATTATGGCTAAGTCTATCAATATGTCTAAAGAAGATGCGCGTTTACTAGGCATTGCGGCTCTATTTCATGACATTGGCAAGGCTGAAATATCAGATAAAATTTTGCTTAAAAAAGAGCCACTAACAAAGTCAGAGCAATCACATTTTGAACAGCACAGCGAAATGGGCGCGCGCATGGCACAAGAGGTTGGCTTACCTGTACGTATTGGCAAGATCATTTTGCAGCACCATGAGCATGCAGATGGCTCTGGCTACCCAAAACATTTGCGCAGCGAGCAAACTGACCCGTTTGCCAGATTAATTGCAATAGTGAACAGTTATGACAATTTATGTAACCCAAACAATATTGCCATAGCCAAAACACCATATGAAGCACTGGCGCATATGTACGCCAGCCAGCGTGCTAAATATGATGAAGCACTACTGAAACGCCTAATCAAATCATTGGGTATCTATCCACCTGGTAGCATCGTACAGCTTTCTACAGGTAGCTATGCCACTGTGATTTCTGTAAACCC
>JANLZY010000438.1:0-1604 GCA_031359365.1 Methylotenera sp.
TTTCATGCAAGCATTTTAACACTATGCCGTCATTCTGAGCGACGCGAAGAATCCAGTTTTTAGTTTGCACTTAACATTTAAATCTGGATTCTTCGCTGCACTCAGAATGACGCGGAATTAAAGTGTAATGACTCAATAAACTCGTTTACTCATCCAGCAACTTCCCGCCTATCGCCCAATCTTCATAAGCAACTTCTTCAAACGTAATGTAGGTATAGGATTTTGGTTTATGCGCAACACGCTCTAAAGTTTCGGTAAACTCTTTGGCGATTTGTGCTTTTTGTTCTTTAGTGACAGAGCCTGCTAGTTTGATATTCACGTATGGCATCTTGAACCTCCTATAGTTTAAGTAATTACAAATGACACGAACTGCTTGGCATATAAAGATATATTAAAAGATGCTACAAATTAGCGGCTTTTAAATGTGAACCAAATATCTTTGGCTAACTTTAAGGTGACGACCAAAATCAATGCCGAAATAAACAGCGTTAAAATAGGGTCTGCCGCAAGCCAACCAGTAAAGTATATGACGGCTCCCGCTACCAAGGCTGCGACTGAGCCGAGCACATCTCCTAGCACATGCAAAAATGCAGCACGATGATTTAGATTATCTTTGCTACCATGCTCTTCACCATGATGATGCAACATTTTAGCTACTAATAAATTCACCAATAAGCCAACAAATGCAATCAGCATCACGTAGCCACCCGTCACGTTATGTGGATTTTTTAACCGATCAATTGCCTCAAACACTAAATAAACTATAACAACTAACATCAGCACACAATTCACAATACTAGCGTAAAGCTCATTATGCGTTAATCCGCTGACGTGCTTAGTGCTAGTAGACTTGCTGGCATGATGAGACGCATACCAAGCCATTCCAAGCGCCAACACATCAGAGATCATATGCCCAGCGTCGCCAAGTAATGCGAGCGATTGTGTAAAAATCCCACCAAAAAGCTCAATAATGGCAAATATTAGAATTAAGAAGAAGGGGACTGCAAATGCATTGCCATGCTGATGATCATCAGCATGATTGTGATGTGCAGCTTGATGAGTATTATCATGCTCATCTGAGTGATGATGGTTTTCGTGCTGAGGGTGGTTGCTCATAAGATTTTCTAGAAACTGCATGTTAAATAATTTATTGAATCATACAGAAAAAAGGCGTTTGTCGCCTATAATTTCGCCATGTTAATTGCCCCTATGACCAAATGTTAAGTTACCGCCACGCCTTTCATGCAGGCAACCATGCCGATGTGCTTAAACACTATGTACTTGGCTTAGTGCTAGACTACATGAATCAAAAGGATAAACCTTATTGGTATATCGACACCCATGCTGGTGCTGGCATGTACAGCTTAACTGAAGGCTATGCCACGCAAAATGCAGAGTTTGAGCAGGGCATTGCTAAACTGATGTCCGCGAATAATCTACCAAAGCCACTTGCTGATTTTGTGGCACAGATTAAACGCTTTAATACCAACTCGCTTGATTTTTACCCTGGCTCACCCATGGTCGCGCAAGACTTTTTGCGCGCTGATGACAAAATGCGATTAATTGAGCTGCATCCTAGCGATTGCAAGTTACTCATAGAGAAT
>JANLZY010000007.1:0-4869 GCA_031359365.1 Methylotenera sp.
TGCGTCGATTTTGCCGCCACCAAACAGGCTGGCGAGTTGGTTGCCGAGCTGTTTACGTGTTTTGCTGAGGCTTTGTTTTAGGCGCTCACTCCAGCTTTGAGTTTTTTCTACTACTGGGGCTTCGACTGTAGAGACTTGTAACTCATCTACTTGCTCAGTAGTTTCTTCGTGCTCAGGCTGGGATGGTTTTTTTTTGAAAAAATCGAACATAGCTACTCAATATTTTGGCGGATTTGATAAGTGCTATTTTAACTTAATTTTCGGGTCGTGCCGTGAAGTTGCTTTTAATCCTTAGTTGAGAAGTGTTACTTATGGCGACTTTCAATGAGTTCGAAGACGCCCATGCCCACTAACATAGAAATTAGAAACACAATGCCTTTGATGCTACCCGTGCCGAATAACACAAATGCAGGTGCAGGGCAGATGCCAGCTAAACCCCAGCCAATGCCGAATATTAGAGCACCAAGCACTAAATTCTTATCAATTGCGCGCAAAGTAGGAATGCTCATAGGCAAACCTAAAAAGCTGTTTGTACGTTTACCTGCAATTTTAAACGCTACGAAGCCAACGGCTATTGCACCGCCCATCACGAGCGCTAAAGAGGGATCCCATACTGGAGTAATGTCTAAAAAGGCTAATACTTTGGCGGGGTTCGCCATACCCGCCACAATAAGTCCAAAGCCAAATATAAGGCCAGAAAATATTGCACTAATAACACTTAAATGCTTCTTCATTTTTACAATCAACCCAGTAAGTGACGCGCAATAAATACAGTTAAGAAGCCTGTGCCCATAAAGGCGAGCGTGGCGATGATGGAGCGTGGCGATAAGCGAGAAATTCCACATACGCCATGGCCGCTGGTGCAGCCTGAGCCTAGACGTGCGCCAAAGCCAACAATTAACCCAGCAACGACAAGTAAGCCGTAATTTGCGTCAATGGTGATTTCAGGTAATTTTCCGAATAGAAGCCAAATAATAGGCGCGATAATTAACCCAAAAGTAAAAGCAATGCGCCAAGCTGCGTCACTTTTAGCAGGTTTAAATAGTCCGCCGATAATGCCAGTGATGCCAGCAATGCGGCCGTTTAATAATATTAAAAGTGCTACGGAAATGCCGATTAGCCCACCACCAGCTAGTGCAGACCAAGGCGTGAAGTGATTCCAGTCGATTGTCATAAGTGTTTGTTAGCGTTAAATGAAAAGAAGCCACACACATTATGCGCGCGGCTTTGTTGCATAAATTATAACTTAAACTAAAGCTGCCAGCCGTAAGCAATGCCGAGTGAGTCTTGGTACATTTTTAGGTTGGCTTCAACACCGCCAAAGCCTTGGAGCGAGCCACTTCCATTGACCTTTTCTTCAAATGCGTGAGTGTATGAGAGTGAAACTTCAGATTTATTGGCAAGTACCCAAGTCTCACCTAGTGTGAAGTGATCTTGAATGACGCCAGGACCAAGGATGTTGAACAAAGTATCCGTTTGAAGAATGGGTTGCGTTGAGTGATTGTAGCCTGCTCTAAGCGTGAGTGCATCGCTATAGGCATAGCTGGCACCTAGTTTAGTTGCTGTCACGTCACGCCAGCCAAACCCTGCGCCATTATCAGAACCTAAGCCATTCCCAAGGTTTGATAAAGAAGCATTACCAACAGAAGCCACATCACTATAATTGATACGCTCTACATCCGCCGCTAGGGTGAGTTGTGGTGTCGCTTTGACTGCAATACCAACACCATAAGTCGATGGAATGTCAAAATCACCTTGTTCGGCAAACAGGCCTTTGTATTTGTCAAACTTGCTCATATAGGTACGGCTTTGGTAGCTTGCGCCCAAGCTCACTACATCATTGATTTGACCAATCCAACCTAAATGCAGACCGCTCCGTAAGAATTGTCGTGACCATTGTTAGTTAGATCTTTTGGCGATGTGCTTGCCGGAGCAAAGCCTTGCAGACCCTTTGCCTCAAAACGTTGGTAGGCTAAGTTTACAGAGGCGCCTATAGTTTGAGTGGGGGTGAGTTTCCAAGTAACAGTAGGCGCAACAAACACCTGTATCAAATCAACCCCCGCGCTACCATTACTGCCAAATAAAGGAATGCCATTCTTATAGTCAGTATTCATTCCTCCATTACCATAAACACTCACGCCCAAGGTTAAGTTGGGATTGATTTGACGGTTGTAGCCGAATTCTGGAATGATAAAGTTTTCAGTATCGTTAGCGTCATATGTGCCATCAAAAAACTTCGAGCCGCCCGCCGTGTTAACCAGTTCAGATTCACGTTGTGGCCTAAACCAAATCACGCCAAAGTAAACACGGTCACCAATTAAACCCATCCCAGCTGGGTTTGCAGCAGCTGCAAGTGCATCTTGTGGCAATGCTATGCCCACACCACCCATCCCTTGAGATTTAACGCCATAACCATGTGCAAAGTAGCCATCTGTGGCGTTGGCCTCGGCAGATGCTGCAATAATAATGAGGGGGAGTAGTTTTAGTGTAAGTTTCATTGCTTGCCTTTGCTGCAGTGATTAGTTGTATGTCGCTAACTCTATCCACTAATTTAAATAAGAGAAAATACTTTATTGAGATATGTATATATTTTTTAGAATAATGTGAATTACATTTTAACTTGGCATTTTTCTGTTATGAACTAACGCGTAACTGTTCATGTCACACAGCTGGTTTAGAATGATGGCGACTTAAAAACCTTAGCCAAGCTATAATCAGACAGAATTTATTTAGAAGACAGTCATTAACAAGAATTTGGAGAAGTACAAGGTGCGTATCAAAAGCTTATTGATTTTAATATTAGCAATGCCAATTACCGTTTTTGCAGAAAGTTCGATACAGGAGTTCAAACTTGATAATGGTTTAAAACTTGTGGTGCAAGAAGACCATCGCTCGCCAGTAGTGGTTTCGCAGGTGTGGTATCGCGCAGGCAGTATGGATGAAGTGAATGGTAAAACTGGAGTCGCGCACGTGCTAGAACACATGATGTTTAAAGGCACGAAGAAAGTAAAAGCGGGGCAGTTTTCACGCTTAATAGCAGCAGCAGGCGGCAAGGAGAATGCCTTTACTGGTGCTGATTACACTTGTTACTTTCAGCAACTTGAAAAGTCACAATTACCACTGTCTTTTGAGTTAGAAGCTGACCGCATGGCGAACCTACAGCTGACTAAAGAAGAGTTTGATAAAGAAATTAAAGTGGTGATGGAAGAGCGTCGTTGGCGCACCGATGATAAGCCGCAAGCCATGGTCAATGAGGCTTTTCAGGGCACGGTTTATCGCGCACACCCATACGCACGACCGGTTGTTGGTTTTATGAACGATCTAGAAAATATGACTTATGAAGATGCGCGTGAGTGGTATCACAACTGGTATGCGCCTAATAATGCCACTCTGGTGGTGGTAGGTGATGTAAAAGCAGGTGATGTTTACAAGCTTGCTCAACAGTATTTTGGTAAATTAACGCCAAAAGTATTGCCTGCACGTAAGCCACAAGTTGAACCGCCACAAATTGGCGAGCGTCGCATTATAGTTAAGGCGCCAGCTAAACAGCCATATATTCTCATGGGTTACCATGTACCTGCATTGAATAACCCAGATACAGACTGGGAGCCGTATGCGCTAGAAGTATTAGCCGGCGTGTTAAGTGGCAATCCAGCCGCGCGACTTAATCAAAGTTTAGTGCGAGATACGCAGTTAGCGGTTGATGTAAGCGCGGGGTATGATCTTTTGGAACGCGGTCGTTTGAGCTTGTTTGAATTAGACGGTACACCAAGCGAAGGCAAAACCGTGAATGAAGTAGAGGCGGCTTTGTTGCAACAAATAGAAAAAATCAAAACATCTGGTGTGACCACTGAAGAGCTTGATCGCGTTAAAGCTGGTGTGATTGCCTCAGACGTTTATCAACGCGACTCTATGTTTTACCAAGCAATGCAGATAGGTACGGTTGAGACGATTGGCTTCTCTTGGAAGATTTTAGATGGCTACCAAGCAAAATTGCGCGCAGTGACATCAGAACAAGTGCAAGCGGTCGCTAAGAAATATCTAGTTAAAGATAATTTAACCATTGCGACTTTAGATCCGCAGCCGATAGATCCGAATGCGAAGCCTCAAGGCAAGCCCCATGTACATTGAGCGTCAATTGAAAATAGCGTCGCAATACGTTGTTGCACAACACCTCGTGTATAAAACATACACGTCGGCATTGAGCGCCTAGTCTTGCTTAGCCATTTTCAATTGACTGAGTTAAGTTAATTTTAAAGTTCGTCATTCCCGCATTGGCGGAAATCCAGTTAAGGTAATAAAATGAAAATAATTCAAATTTTAACAATTGTAGTGAGTAGCTTAGTTGCGCTTAACAGTAACGCTGCAGTCAAAATCCAGCAATGGCAAACCAGCACAGGTTCTGAGGTTTATTTTGTAGAAAATCATGATCTGCCGATTGTCGATTTAAGCGTCAATTTTGCTGCAGGCAGCGCGTATGATACGGCTGAAAAATCAGGCGTGGCTGGCATTACCAAGTACATGATGACATTGGGTGCAGATGGCATGACTGATGAAGTCATTGCTAATAAAATGGCGGATATTGGCGCTATTTTGAGCGGCGATTTTGATGCAGATCGCGCAGGGTTTAAATTACGTACTTTAAGCAGCGCACGTGAACAAACGCTCGCCTTAGATGTATTTATAAAAGTCCTACAAAAACCAGACTTTCAAGAAGCGGTGTTAGCGCGTGAAAAAGCGCGAATTATTTCTGGCTTGCAAGAGGCAGCAACACAACCAGAAAGTATTTCAAACAAGGCTTTTATGAAAGCGCTCAATCCCGCGTCAAAGGTTCCGCTTCCTTTAAGGATCGTCTTCAGCCGGGTGAGT